>JADLFQ010000001.1 GCA_020845515.1 Anaerolineaceae bacterium
GAACTGACGTGCAATGCCATACGATGTCATAACGGCATCCACACCGCCGGCAATGGCTTTCGTAATGGTTTCACCGGGTTTCACCAACCCTTTACCTGGGCCAAAAATAATCGTGTGTTCCAACGCCAAGATCAGGGTTTTTCCATCTTCCTGAAAAATACGATTGATCCTTCTGAGGTTATCCATTCTCAATGTCCTTTTTAAAAAAATCAGCCTTCTTCGTGTTTGCGGTGCGCGAATCGCTGTCCGCCATCCACATGGATCAGCTCTCCCGTCAGGTAGTCATTTTCAATAATAAAGATGACAGTTCGGACAATATCTTGCGGGGAGCCCCAAGTGTTCAGCAGTGTTTTATCGGCCGTCCGTACGATTTTAGCTTCATCATAATGTGGGGGTGGAAGGATTGGGCCCGGAGCGATGCCATTGGCACGCACCTTGGGGGCTAATTCCAGCGCCAACTGGCGGGTCAGCGCCCACAGACCTGCCTTCCCGACTACATGCCCGGTGTAATCGGGCCAGCATTCCCACAGGGATGAAAGATCACAGATGTTAATGATCACTCCCTGCCCGTTTTCCAACATTTTAGGAGCGAGAGCATTTGCAAGATAAAAGGGGCCATTGAGGAGCACCCCCAAGGACCGCTCCCAATTTGAAGTGTCCGGGTTGGGAAAAGGAACTTTACTATAATAGGATGCGGCATTGATGAGAATATCTACACTGCCGAAATGAGAAAGCGCTTGTTCCACCAATTTTGTTACGCTCAGTTTATCTGAGACATCCACCCAAGCCTGCAGAGCACCAACCCCCATTTCTTGAATGCAGTTGGTTGTCTCTTCAGCAAGCTCTGTTTCTTCATAATGAGCTACAACGATGTTTGCGCCGGCGGCGGCCAGCCCGAGGGCGATCTCGCGCCCAATCCGGCGCTGCGCACTGGTAACAAGCGCTGTTTTTCCAGAGATTTCCATAATCATTCTCCTTAAAGGGTGGCATTGAGGCGTGAGAATATTGTTGACCGGCCAGAGAACATCTCACAGATCGAGTATTTGTATTATTGCAGTATTTCTAATTTCTTTGTTAATGTGTTGTGCGGCTTGATTGCTTGTTGCCGCCGCTTGGTGCCCGTGCTTTAATACACCCCGTACTCCATTACGGCCTCCCGCATGGCCTCTAAATTTTCGGGCGGCGCGTCGGGTTGGATGTTGTGGACAGTAGCGAAGACAAAACCGCCGCCCGGGGCAAGGATTTCGATCTGGCGGCGGACGTCCTCACGCACTTGCTGCGGTGTTCCACCGCCGAGGATGTGCTGGGTTTCAACCCCGCCACCCCAGAAGACGATCTGCTTGCCGAATTCTGCTTTGAGCGCGGCGGCATCCATCCCCTGAGCGCTGAACTGGATGGGATTGAGGATATCAACGCCGATCTCAATCAGGTCGGGGATGAGGGGTTTGACCGCGCCACAGGAATGGAAAAAGACTTTGGCAGCGGTACGGGAGCGGACGAAGTCGAGGATGCGCCTGTGGCGCGGTTTGATCAGATTGCGGTACATGCGCGGAGAGATGAGCAGGCTGCTCTGCGTACCGAGGTCATCGGATTCCAGGACGACATCGACGCGATTGCCGACAAGATCCAGGACACGCTCCCAATAGGCGAGCTTGTACTCGACAATCTTATCAAGCAGGTAGAGCGCCATATCCGGCTGTGCGGAGAGATCCATCAGGAAGGCGTCGAGGCCGCGCAGCCAACTGGCGACCTCCATTGTCCCGCCGCAGATATTGTTGAGGAGGATGGCTTTGCCTTTCTCCTCGGCCAGGGCAACCTGGGCGGCGATGGGCGCCAGGCGGGTGGGATCGGTGGGGTCAGGGAAGGGGTGCTGCGCGAGGTCTGAAATGGAAGCAGCCTGGCGCAAGGGATGGTAGAAAAGGCTGTAAAAGTAGGGGTCATCCTTGGGCATCTTGAGACCATAGCCCCATTCGTCTTCATAGTAAAAGGAGCGATCATCTTCCTGCAGAACGAGAGGGAAACTGGCAGCCCAGGCGGGAAGGGCAGGGCGCACATCGGTTTGCAGACGGTCCAGGAAGTCTTCGGCGGCATAGACGATTTGCATGGAGGGTTCAAAGAAGCGATTGGAGGGTTCTACGGGCAGGTTGAGGTGGGCGCGCCAGCGGTTGTATGGGTCGCGGTGGATGCCGGTCATCATGGATGAGCCGATATCAAAGGGGACGCGGTCTGGCTCCTGGTGGTTGAGGGCAGTGAGCAGGCGCTGGCGAGAATTCATAAGGAGTCTCCTTTTCATTGCTGAGGTTTTGGGTGGTTGTGTGTTGTTTGGACGAGTATAGCAGAAAGCATGCTTCCCTTGACACTAAAAGGTGCGAATTCTGAAATAACTGCCGGGATGGTCATATCTATTTGAATGGGGGGTATGCTTAACCCCCCGTGTTATTCTGAGAGACACAGGCAAAACCGATTGCGCCGGGGCCAAGGTGGACGCCGAGCACCGGGCTAACCTCTTCAAACAGAATCTCGCCAAGTGGAAGGAGTCTCCTGACTTCTTGCAGCAATTCCTGCGCCCGCTCTTTGGCACCGGAGTGAAGCAGGGCAACCCTTTCATAGGGACCAAATTCTTTGAGCAATCCTATCAGGCGTTTGTGCGCGCCCGCGCGGGTGCGCACAAATGTCGAGACGGGGCGGCCCTCGTATACCTTAAGAAAGGGTTTGATCTGTAAAATATTTCCCAGGGTGGAAACGGCAATATTAACTCGTCCACTGCGGTGTATAAATTCCAATGTATCAAGAGCGGCGAAAGTATATGTACGGGCAATTTGTTTGTTGAGGTGGGCGAGAATTTCCTCAACGGAGAGGCCGGCGGCGGCAAATTGCGCGGCGGCAAGCACTTGAAAGCCAAGCCCGAGACTGAGTTGGCGCGAATCAAAGACCGTCACTGGGATCGTGAGAGTCTCTTTGGCAGCAATGCGGGCAATGTTGACGAGCGCGCTGAGGCTTTCAGAGATGTGTAAGGAGAGGATGGCAGTTGCTCCAGCAGCAGCAAGCTGTTCATAGGCCCGGCGAAAGATATCCGGGCCGGGGACGGCGGTGGTGGGAGGCGGGTTGAACTCCGGCAGACGTTTGTAAAATTCCTGGCGGGAAAAGCCTGCGCCATCTTGAAATTCTTGCGAAGCGATGTTGATGATGAGTGGGATGACTGTGATGTTGTACTGCCTGACGATCTTTTCTGGCAGATCTGAGGCGCTGTCTGTTACGATTGCTAGAGTCATGGCGGCTGTCTCTTTGAAGTGAGGTGGGTAATAAGCACAACTATTTGTTAGCGCTTATGCGTGTTAAAGCGTGAAGGAATGTGTCTGGGCGATGGCATTCAAAATGTTCATCCGGGTACAAAAAGGAGCGCAACCGGCCTGGGTGAAACTTTAAAAGGTGAGCCCGCGCGTTTTATAAAATAAAGAATAAACGGCAAGTGTCGAGCACGGCAAGGGCAAGTACAAGCCGAACCAACCTTTTTGTCACTTACCACGGTGCTTCTCCTATTAAAGAGAGAGCGGTTGTCTTTCCCTACTTATACAAGAGGAAGGATTTTTGCGCAATTTTATTGGTGGCAGGATTGTACAGCAGATTGGAAGAAGGTGTACGAAAAAGAGTCCATGTGCCGGCAGGAGTATAAAGCACAGGTTTGTCAGGCGGCCGGACTTGGTGATGTATAATGGGAGGAAGTGGCTTTTAGCAGTTGAACAGGAGAAACTTATGCGGCAGGATCGTTTTTTGATGGGAATTTTGGCAGGGATTGCGGTTCTCGCCGCGCTTGCCCTGACTGTCCATTTTACCCAGCGCGGCAGGCTTACTTATGGGGCTGAGAATACTCCTGAAGGAGTGGTTCGGAATTATATTATGGCGCTCCAGCGCCGTGATTATGAACGCGCTTATTCCTACCTGTCCGATTTTACGAATAAACCGGACATGCCTCAATTTCTGCAGCCTTTTACCAGCTATCAAAGTCGTGATGTTTCGTTAACTGGTATTGAGGTTACGAGCGTATCCACTGCTGCGGACGGGCAAAGTGCGTTGGTGTATCTGTCTCTCTTGCGCGGTGGCAGCGGTCTGTTTGATCAGGGCTACCGCGAGAGCAATAATGCTGAACTGGTTTTGCAAGCAGGCTCCTGGAAGATTCGCAACATGCCCTACCCATTCTGGAACTATGAATGGTCTTCACCACTTTCGCCTGCTGTACCGGAGTTCTAAGCTGCGATGCGCACCGTTCGAAGAGTTTATTTCTATCTGCTTGCCTTGATCGGCAGCCAGGCGATGCTTTGGGGGGGGATTCATCTGCTCCGCACACTGATGGATGAGGGGCTGCGCGGGACAGTTGGTTCATTGGCAACCGGGCTGGCGCTCGTGATTGTGGGGCTGCCCGTGTTTTTGCTGCACTGGCTTACTGCCCAGCGGGACGCCAGGAGCAATGAAGAAGAAGGCGGCAGCCGTATCCGGGCAATATTTCTGTATACCGTGCGTGTTTGGACACTTATCTCAATTCTCTTCAGTCTGATGGCGCTTGTGAACCGGCTGTTGGCTGGGTTCATGAATCTGGCGGAGACGGGCATCTTGTTTGGGGGGGATCAAACGGCCGGCGATAATCTGATTTCCATTGCGGCCAACCTGATTCTGTTTGCCTATTTTGATCGAATCCTCCGGTCTGATTGGCGCATTGCTCCATCCGGGCATTTTTTGGGCGAGGCGCGCCGTTTGTACCGCTATCTGTGGACGCTTTTTGGCTTGACCGTAACCATTTTTGGCGTTCAGGGAATATTGTATTTCTTGTTTGCCCCCCCGGAAAAAACTGGGGCAGTCTCCAGTTACAGGCTGGCAAACAGCCTGGCAATGACTCTGGTTAATGTTCCGGTTTGGGGAACTACCTGGCGGATGATTCAAAAAATGCAGGGAGAGCTAAAAGAACGCATCTCCATTTTGCGGCTGGTTGTCCTCTATCTCATCAACCTGGCGGGGGTGGTGGGTGTACTGGCTGCCGGAGGGCGGGTGTTAACCAGTCTTTTTGCCCTGCTGCTCGGCTACCGCCAGATATTTTCAGAGCTCATGATTGAGATCGCACCTGCCCTGGCAGTTTTAATCCCGCTGGCAGTGATGTGGGCTTACTATTGGCGTGTTCTCAATCCGGAAATGTCCGGTGTGGACGGACTGCCGCAACGGACCGGCGTACGCCGGCTGTATTATGCGCTGCTTTCGGCTTTGGGATTGGCGGTCACTTTTACCGGTGTACTCGCGCTATTTGCATATCTTTCCAGTGCCATCTTTGCAGCCCCGGGGATGATGCTGGACTGGGGACAGATTAACAGCGGGTTGGTCGCGCTGACAATTGGACTGCCGCTTTGGCTGCCGGCGTGGATACATCTGAAGAATGAGGTACAGGAAGAGGGTGAAAAAAGCAGCCGCGCCCGCCGTGCCCTGGCGCGGCGCGCCTATCTTTATCTGGCGGTCTTCCTCTTTGTCGTCGGATTAATGGTAGCTGCCGGGGATTTGCTGTACAACCTGGTTTCATCCCTGCTTGGCTCGCCGCCGCCGGAAATTGGACGATTGGTGGCGATGCGCCTTTTTACACTGACTGCATTAACAGTTTTTCTGATCTATCACCAGCGTGTCCTGCAGGAAGATGGTCGTGCAGCTCAACAAGCTTTGAGCGACTTGCACGCGGCTTTCCCCACGATGCTGATTGTACCGGAGGAAGAGATCCCGCTGGCGGATGAAATTGTACGTGCCTTGAAACGGCAGGCTGCGAGCTTGCCGGTGACCATCTACAAACTGATGGAGGGGTTCCCCGACAATCATATGTTGGCCTCGCGGCTTATTGTGTTGCCTTCGGGAATAGCCTTTGATCCGCCCGGCGAACTACGGGGCTGGTTGGAGGCGTATCAGGGCTTGCGCCTAGTCCTGCCGCAAAACGTGAAAGGCTGGCACTGGGTAGGGGTAATTCCGCGCCCGATCAACGAAGTTGCTGAAGAAACGGCTGCAAGTATCCGCCAGATGGCTGAGGGAGGCGCCCCGCGCGGCGGACTACCGTCTAATCCGTGGTCTGCGGCGGGATGTGTTTTAGGCGGTTTATTTGCCTTGTTGATCTTGATCTCACTCTTTGGTGTCTTAACTTCGAATCTCTTTCCTTGAGTTGTGCAGCGGCCATATTTCCAAGATCGCCAGAGACGCCGCCCGGATTTTGGGCGGCGTCTGTAATTTCAGGAAACTTTGATTGAAGGCGGAGAGAATTAAACAGCTACTTATGCGGGAGATTGTTGACCGCGCCGGCCACCTCGACGAGCCGGTCGGGAAAATTCTTGTTGTGGGCTTTGAAATAGAAGGTGTCCGTGAGCCTGCCGGAGGCTGGATCGGACTCGATGGCAATCTCGCCGCTGTCGGCGAGGTAGAGGAAAGCGGTGATGTGGATGGCAACGGACGGGTTGGAGGGTTCGGATTCTTGAGCGGTTTTCTTGGATGGGATCAGGCAGGCCGGACCCACCAAGACCAGAAGGGTTGCCAGGATCAACAGGCGACAGCGTTTAGGGTTCTTTTTTTATGATTGTGATGGTTGATATTCCTTGCTGCTTTCAGGCTTGCCAGGCGGCGGTGAGGGACCTGCCTAACCGGATGACGGCTTCCAGTTCGGCGGGCGATGCCAGTTGTACACCGGGGAGGCTGATTTCCAAACCAGCGGAACGGAATTTTATGACGGGTTTGATCTTGTCCGGAAGGCTCAACAGGACGTTTTCCACTTCGAAGTTTATCAAACGGTTGACGTCGCCTTCGTCATTTGCGAGACACAAAAACTGCTTTTCAAGGACCGGACATTTTAAGCCCACCTGTGAGAGGCCGGAAACCCAGCCGGCGTCTTCTCCGAGCATCTTCTTTAGAACCATTTGGAACAGTGGGGCGCTAAAAGACGGAATCACCTGGGTATTGCTGCCCGCCGGGAGCGGCCCGATGATAACAGCCCTGCCCGGCAGAGAAATATCCGTGCTCCACCAACGGGTTTTGTGGCTGACTTCGGATGAGCCGGGGCTGGCCTCGGTCGAGCTGGCTTCAGCCAACGTTTCGAGCGACCAGGTCCCTTGAGCGGTTTTCCCGTGCAACAAGTAACCGGAAATCAAAGGCTGCCGGATGCGTTCGAGCGTCCAGCCGCGCTCCCGCGCGACTTGTTCCATTTGGGTGTCTTTCTGGCGTTTCCGGTAAGATAGAAACAGAAAAATAAGAGTAATCAGGATGCCCGTTGCGAGAATGACCAACATACTTTGTAAAATTTCACTCATCCTTGTGCCTTCCTTCTGAAACGGTACTGAAACGCAAAGCCGGCGGGTTCAAACTGGGAATGATTATTGGAATTGTGCTGCTGGTGATCAGCGTCTGTATCAGTTATGTGGGGGCTGTTGGGATCGTACGGAACTTTATGTGAGGGCTATCCTTTTGAATTACGCGCCAGTTCTGTCAGGCGGCGGGGGTTGGTGATGCGGAATTCGGTGCGGGTAATGTCAATTACGCCGTCATCGGCGAAACGATGCAGGAAACGGCAGACCATTTCGCGGGTTGAACCGATGCGCGCCGCCATTTCATCCAGGGTGAGACTGCGGGTGATGGCCCCCATATCACTGCTTGAACTGGTCTCGATGAGCAGCTTGGCGAGTCGCCCTGCAACGGGCTGAAAAGCAATTTCTTCGAGAATTTCACTGGCGCGCACCATTTTATATACCATCAGGCGCGCCAGTTCCCACGAGAACGCGCCGTGCGATTGCAACAAGGGATGCAGAGTTTCGCGAGACCACAGGTGAATTTTGGTCGCGCGCTGTGCTTCCAGGCAAACTGGCATCAGCATCTCCGGGTGGAAAAACGCCAGACCCCAAAAAATATCTCCTTTTTGAAAAGTGGTGATGACCAGATTGCGACCTTCCGGCGAGCACTTTTGCGCGTTGACACTGCCTTCTGTCACGATAAAGAGGTAGGGCCAATCATCCCCGGCATGTACGATGGTTTCGCCCTTGGTGTAATGCCGCTTGATGGCATTATCGAGAAGGGTAGCGCGCGGCGCTGGCGGCAGAGAAGCAAAAACCGGATTTTGAGCAAGGAGATGTTCTACTGTTGTCATTTGTGTCCCTCCATTGCCACTATAGCACATTCCTGGTTAAGGGCAATGAAAAAAAGAAGCCCTTTATAAGAGAATACAGGGAACTGAATTCAGGAAGCATGACCCAAAAGGTGCTCCCGGATTTTACTGCCCCGGGCTGAATGGCAAGAATTCCCGATGTTTGCGTAGAGCATTGCGGGCCGGATTGTGCATGCCATATGGAGCATCAGGTTGGGGGAGTTGCCTGCTGATCCTGTGCACTCATGCCGTGATTATCATACAAGCGGCTGCAACGAGAGCAGCGATGCCGCCCAAGCGTTTCTTTTGGGGCAGGGGTGGGAAGAGGGCTTTAAACGAGCTTACTCTTCTTTATAAATTGATTGACTTACAGGAGTCTTGCAAGTATAATTTCATTTACCAATATTTTCACAAATAATTTATTTTAATTCGTAGAACTCTATGATATTTGGTTCTCTGAGAGCGCCAAAGATTGAATACAAGTGATTTATTAATATCTGGTTATCTACATAAGCGCATAACTGTAGCCGAGGTGGGAGGTAACCTGGAAGCAGCTACGGCGATTTCTTTAAAAACCTTGCAAGAACAAGGCATGTACCCAACGCTTATGAGGCGGCATGGAGGATACTTGCAGGCTGATCTTCGTTATATCAAAACTCGCGACAGGTTATATGCGGTACGGTGCACCATCTTTTCAGCATATCTGTTGTACGTCTACTTTAAAAACCCAGGAACCTCATGAAAAAATATCTTCCCATCTGGCTGATCGGCCTGGGCGCGACCCTGGCAGTCATCGTCATTCCCGTTCTGATTTTCTGGCCAAAACGAGAGCCTGTACGGGATAACCCTCAAGCTCACGTCTTGCCTACTGCTATTCACACGTCTCATGCAGATATTATTCAAGGGCCGTTCAATTCGCCCCAAGAGGTCACGCGTAACTGCCTGACCTGCCATGTCGATACGGCAGCCCAGGTGATGAAGACAACCCATTGGACCTGGGAGTCGCAGCCGTTTGATGTCCCCTGGCGCGATGCACCAATTACTATTGGCAAGATCAACCAGATCAACAACTTCTGTATTGGGGCACAGGGCAACCAGAAAGATTGCGCCTCCTGCCACCCAGGCTATGGCTGGGAGGAGCATGCCGCGTATGACTTTTCCAACCCCGAAAATGTGGACTGCCTGATCTGCCATGCGGATACTGCGCTGTATGCCAAAGGGGATTACGGCGACCCTGTCGAGGAGGTGGACCTGACTGCCGCAGCCCAAAGCGTGCACATGCCGGCCCGGGAGAATTGCGGCAAATGCCATTTCGACGGCGGCGGCGGTAATGGAGTCAAGCACGGTGACCTTGACCAGAGCCTGATCTTCCCCTCCGCGCAACTGGATGTTCATATGGGCGAACATGACTTTCAATGTACGAGCTGTCACACAACAGAAGATCATCAAATCTTAGGACGCCTGATCGCCGACAACTATAGCGTCAATCCGGAGGAGCAGGTGGCATGTACAAACTGTCACAGCACCACCCTTCACAAGGACGAGCGTATTAATACTCACGTGAATGCCGTAGCCTGCCAGACCTGCCATATTCCCGCGATGGCGGTGAAGAATCCGACAAAAGTTCAGTGGGATTGGACTACCGCCGGGCAGGATCGGCTGGACGATCATTATACATTTTTGAAGATCAAAGGTTCCTTCGTCTACGAGAAAAATTTCCGCCCGGACTACACCTGGTTTAATGGCAACTTGTCCTATCGTTACCTCCTGGGCGACAAAATTGACCCATCTCAACCAACGCTTATTAATCAACCTGCAGGCAGCATCGTGGATTCACAAGCGCGTATTTTTCCGTTTAAAATTCATATCGCGAGACAGCCGTATGATTCAATTAACAACCATCTTTTATCACCGATCACTGCCGGCGAGGATGGCTTTTGGACGCATTATGATTGGGACCAGGCCTTCCGGCTGGCAGAGCCGATCACAGGAGTGGAGTACAGCGGGCATTACGGTTTTACTGAAACCCATATGTACTGGCCGACAACGCATATGGTTCAGCCCAAAGAAAACGCCCTACAGTGCACCGATTGCCATGCAGCCCAGGGCCGTCTCGATTGGATTGCCCTGGGATATCCGGGTGATCCAATGGAATGGGGGGGGAGGTTTGCATCCAAATGAAGCCTAAACCCCTGTTTATGCTCTCTGTGCTTATCATCACCGGCATCGCGCTAACCGCCCGGCCGGTTTTCGCCCGCCTGACAGCCAATCCGCCTGCACAAGATTTGCTGCAGCACCCGGTTTTTGAACTGCTTGACACAGATGGAGAAAACGTCCTTAATGGCAGCCGGCCTGTTTCCACCATGAAGACTTGCGGCCAATGTCACGATACCGCGTTTATTACCAGTCACAGTGTGCATGTTGATCTGGGTCAAAGGGGGGTTGCCCCGCCCGGACAATGGAATCCGCTTATCTATCGTTACGCGCTTCCGGATGATGCTGCCGGCGCCAACTTGAGTGTAGAAAAGTGGGTGGAGGCTAATGCTGCACGCATGGTGGGTGGCGGCCCGGCTGAGGCGGCAGGACTGGAAATGGACTGCTTTGTATGCCACCTGTCCAACCCGAATATCGCAGCGCGTACAGAAGCTTTACAGCAAGGTAAATTCACCTGGGCAAATACCGCTTCGCTGGTTGGAACAGGGTTGGTGGAGAAAAGCGGCGAGTCCTATACCTGGATAAAGCCGGCTTTCTCCGAGGACGGAAAACTGCTCCCACAATTTGCCGGCATTCAGGACCCTGCCAATGAAAATTGTGCCCCATGCCACGGCGCCGTGCAGTACTCTCAGGAGCCGCTGGTTCTCACCGGCTGCGATTTAAGTCAATGGCAAACCGCGACAACGGGACAGGTGATCTCGCCTGCCAGGATTGCCAGCTCAGGGATGAACCTGGCCAATAAAGACAGTCTTACCCGCTCGTTTGATATCCATGCTGAACGAGGCTTGAAATGTACTGACTGCCATTACTCCCTGAATAACCCAACGTATCCGCAGGCTGCAAACAGCCCTGCCTTCTTGAAGTTGGACCCGCGCCGGTTGAGCATCAGCGACTACTTGCAAAAACCTGATCACAACCTTGCCCGCAGCCCGAACTTCCAGAATGAAAATGACGCAGGTTTGACCAGCGCTTTGCAGAACTGTGAAAGCTGCCATGACCCGAAAGCTGCGCATGCCTGGCTGCCCTACTTGGACAGGCACCTGGATGAGCTGGCGTGTGAAAGCTGCCATGCGCCCCGACTCTATGCTCCGGCGGTGCAATCAGGTGACCGGACTGTTCTGATACACGCTGAACAGTCTCTGAAAGACGTGAGCACAACGAATATCTGCCGCGGGGTTGAGGGAAATGGTGAGAGTCTGAGCGATCTTGTGACTGGTTTCGCGCCTGTGCTTCTGCCGCGGGAACAGATGGAAGGCGGCGCCGCTCTGGCGCCATATAACCTGATTGCAACCTGGTACTGGGTCGCTGGCAGCCCACCCAGCCCCATCAGCCTTGAGGATTTGCAAACAGTCTGGTTTGAAAAAGGACAGATTTCTCCTGAGATATTATCCGTGTTGGACACAAATAAGAATGGTCTGTTGGATGAAAATGAACTCAGGCTGGATACAACTGTAAAGCAAATGGCAGTGGCGGGGCGGTTGTCGAAGCTTGGCTTGGAGAATCCCCATATTGTGGGTGAAATCCGGCCTTACCGGATCAATCATAATATCATCGGCAGGGGATGGGCGGTTAAGGATTGTAAAGCCTGCCACAGCGACTCTTCGCTTATTACCCAGCCCATGAAACTGGCCAGCTATCTTCCGGGCGGTGTTGCCCCGCAGTTTGTTTCAGATAATGGCGCGATCACTAACGGAGATATTTATACCGAAAACGGAGCGCTTTACTACCGCCCTGCAACACGTGCCCAGAAAATTTATGTGTTTGGCCACGATCGGGTACCCTGGGTGGATTGGGCTGGTGCGCTGTTCTTTATAGGTGTTCTGTTGGCTGTCAGTGTGCATGGCGGCTTGCGCTATTTTATGGTGCTCAGGGTTTCCCGCGTCAAACCGGAATACAAAAAAGTTTATATGTATTCTGTGTACGAACGCTTTTGGCACTGGCTGCAAACCTTTGTTATCACCCTGTTATTGTTCACCGGGCTCATCATCCACCGCCCAGATATGTTCGGGGTTTTTAGTTTTCGCTATGTTGTTGTAGTTCACAATATCCTGGCGGCGTTGCTGGTGATCAATGCTGCTTTCTCTTTGTTTTACCACCTTGTCAGCGGCAACATTCGCCAGTTTCTTCCCCACCCTTACGGGTTTTTCGATGAGGCGATCGTTCAAGCGAGATATTATCTGCAAGGTATCTTTAAGGGCAGAGAGCATCCTTTTGAGAAGATACCGGAGAAAAAACTTAATCCATTGCAGCAGGTCACCTACCTGGGTATTTTAAATGTGCTGCTGCCGCTTCAAATTATCACCGGCGCGATGATGTGGGGTGTCCAGCAGTGGCCGCAAATTGAGAGCTGGTTCGGTGGTCTGCCCTTTTTGGCGCCGTTTCACAGCCTGGTCGCGTGGATATTTGGAGCATTCATCGTTGCGCATGTTTATCTTGCCACCACGGGACCACGCCCGTTGACCTTTATTAAGGCGATGATCATGGGGTGGGAAGACGTGGAAATACATGAAACCGCTCCGAGCAAGGATGAGAAAGTACCCTCCCAGCCCATTTCTCCAGAGTTGAAAGCCGGCCCCGTTGCCGAGTGACCACCCCAGCCGCGATCTTTTATTGATAAGGAGTGCTGAGATGACAAGTATTTCTCCGGTAAAAACAAATTCGAAATTCAATCTGCGAAAAATCCTGGTCCGCCCGGAAAAACCATACGTACACCCCTATGCGGGGGGGGTGATGTTGGGCATCGTACTCTTCCTGGCTTTTTTGATTACACGGAATGGCTTGGGGGCTTCCGGAGGGATGAATCGTCTAGTTGCCGGGGTCGAAGATGCCCTCGTCCCAGGGCACATTGACCGCACGCCCTATTTGCTTAAACTGGCCGGGGGAAGCCTGAACCCATTGGATGACTGGAGCGTCCCGGTACTGCTTGGGGCGTTGGTAGGCGGTGCAGCAGCCGGACTCTTGAATGGGCGCACAAAAATCGAGATTAATAAAGGCCCGCAGGTTTCGAATCGCACCCGTTTAATTACGGCATTTATCGGGGGCGCCCTATTTGCTTACGGAGCGCGCATGGCGCGCGGCTGTACGTCCGGACAGGCTCTTTCAGGCGGGGCTGCGCTCTCGGCAGGTTCCTGGGCACTGATGATGTGCATCTTCGCGGGCGCGTATGGGCTGGCTTATTTTGTTCGCAAATTGTGGAATTGAGAGGAGTTAACATGCAGCCTATCTTTCCGCTTCAGCCCTTTCTTCTGCCGTTTTCCCAAAACCCCTGGACTTACGCTGTATTTGCCGTAATCGGTTTCTTCTTCGGTTATGTCTTGGAAATTTCCGGCTTTGGTAATTCCAAGAAACTGGCAGCCCAGTTCTATTTCAAAGATCTGACGGTACTTAAAGTCATGTTTACGGCCATTGTAACCGCGATGGTATTGATCTTTCTTTCGTCTGCCATAGGAATCCTGGATTTTAACCTGGTCTATGTTCCCGAGACGCACCTGTGGCCAGGGATCGTGGGCGGGGTGATCATGGGGGTGGGGTTTATCATTGGAGGATTCTGCCCCGGCACGTCGCTGGTTTCCGCCTCAACTTTGAAAGTTGATGGGATTGTTTTCTTAATCGGCGCGCTGTTTGGCGTGTGGGCGTTTGGTGAGACGGTTCAATATTATTGGAGTTGGTGGAACAGCAGCGGCTACCTGGGGCGCTTGACCTTGATGGATGTTTTTCACCTGCCCACGGGTGTTGTTGTGTTGTTGGTGGTGTTCATGGCGCTTTTTATGTTCTGGGGCGGGGAGCAGTTGGAGCGTATCTTCGGAAAACGCGACATGTCCAGGGAACCGCGTCTGCGTTTCGCTGGCGCTGGCGCGCTGGTTCTGGGCGCGCTGGCTGTGATTTTGATCGGTCAGCCTACAACAGCCCAAAAATGGGCTCAGATCGCGCCGCTGAAAGAACCGGTGCTGACAAATCGTGAAGTTCAGATTGCTCCCGGGGAAGTGTTAACCAGCATGGCAGATGATGCACTTAATGTCATTCTGTTGGATGTACGGCCGGAGACAGATTACAACCTGTTCCACCTGTATGGGGCACGGAATGTTCAGTTGGAGCAATTAGACATATTGGTTCCAGAATTGCTCCGTGAACCTCCGGCGAATACAGTATATGTGGTGATGAGCAACGACGAACAGGATGCAACCCTGGCCTGGATGAGTTTGACGGCTGAAAGCATCTCAAACGTGTATATTCTTGAAGGGGGTGTGAATAATTGGCTCAGAACCTTTGCCAAGGACGAACCTGCAATCACACCTGTTCCGGCCGCCAGTGATCGCCTGGCCTTTCGCTTCAGCGCGGCCCTGGGTCAACGCTACGATGCGGCAAACCCGGATGCGCTGGAACATCAGTTAATTTACACCCCTAAAATCAAGCTGGAGCGCAAGCGCAGTCCAAGCGGGGGCGGCTGCGGGTGAACCTGGATTACGATAAAAGCAACCGGAGTGGTGTGAGGAGTTTCTCTGATTAGGCTCCACACCCACTCCGTACACTTTTCGGAGATAACCTCAAGCTAGATGCTCTTTCCTTCAAACTGACTGTTATAAAGTTCAGCGTAAAAACCATTCTTTGCCAGTAATTTTGCATGTTTACCCTGCTCGACAATATCGCCATCCCTCATTACCAGGATCCAGTCCGCATCGCGGATTGTGGATAAACGATGGGCAATGATAAAGCTGGTGCGGCCTTTCATCAGTGTGTCCATTGCCTTTTGGATGAGCACCTCGGTATGTGTGTCCACAGAACTGGTCGCTTCGTCAAAAATGAGAATTTGAGGATCAGCCAGGAGAGCGCGCGCAATGGTTATCAACTGCATTTGGCCCTGCGAGATATTGGTGGTCTCTTCGTTTAGCACCATGTTGTAGCCTTCTGGCAGGGTGCGGACGAAATGGTCAACACGTGCGGCTTTTGCGGCGGCAATCACTTCTTCATCTGTGGCGTTAGAGCGCCCATAACGGATATTTTCAATGATGGTTCCGTTATAAAGCCAGGTGTCTTGCAGCACCATGCCAAACATACAACGTAAATCTCCCCGGCTGATTTCCCGGATGTCATGCCCATCCACCAGAATAGCACCGCTGTTGACATCGTAAAAGCGCATTAGCAGTTTCACCATGGTGGTTTTGCCAGCGCCGGTTGGACCGACAATCGCTATTTTCTGACCCGGCTCTGCGTAAAAGGTGAAATCATTGATGATGATCTTATCCGGATTGTATCCGAATTGTACATTTTTGAAATCCACACGTCCTTCCATGTTCCTTAATTGGACAGGGTTTGTGGCGTCAGGAACTTCCTCTGGCTCGGCCAGGAACTGAAATACGCGCTCGGCAGCAGCCATTGTCTGTTGGAGAATGTTGGATATATTGGCGATCTGCGATATGGGCTGCGTATAGGAACGAACATATTGGATGAAGGCTTGAATATCCCCAATGGTAATGGTCCCTCTGACGGCAAAGTAGCCGCCCAAAATACAGATGGCAACATAACCCAGGTTTCCTACGAAATTCATAATTGGGAACAGGAGGCCTGTTAGAAATTGTGCCTTCCAAGCGGAGTCGAACAAAGTGTTATTGATCAAGTCAAATTGCTCAACGCTTTTGGCTTCCCCGTTAAAGGCTTTCATCACGATGTGACCGCCGTACATTTCTTCGACATGGCCGTTAATGTGCCCCAGGTAATCTTGCTGTCTTTTGAAGAACACCTGTGATTTCTTGACGATCAAGCCGATAATTCCGAACGATAAGGGGAGAATGGCGAGAGACACCAATGTCATCTGCCAGCTTATCGTGAACATCATAACAAGCACACCGATAACCGTAGATACTGAGGTGATGATCTGTGTCAGGCTTTGGTTGAGCGTTTGACTGACCGTGTCCACGTCGTTGGTGATACGGGAAAGCACCTCGCCGTGGCTGGTGCCGTCAAAATATTTCAGCGGCATCCGATTGATCTTTTCGGCAATGTCTTTGCGGAAGCGATAGGTGATATCCATAGCCACACTGGCCATGATCCAGCCCTGGCCGTAACTCAACAGGGCGGAGATCAGGTACAGCAATAGGGTTTGGAGAATAATGGTGCTGATATAATCAAAATCAATCGAGCCCGTCCCGGCAATCTGTGCCATAACGCCTGTAAATAGCTGGGTGGTGGCTTTCCCCAGTATTTTAGGGCCAAAGATACTCGCAGCCGTTGAAGCAATTGCCATAGTCCAGACAAACAGGATTAATGAACGATATTTCCCTAGGTAGTGGGCGAATTTTGTCAGGGTTCCCTTGAAGTCTCGAGGCTTTTCGCCCCTGCGCAGAATAGCCATAGGGCCGCCCCGCCCCATACCGGCCATCGGTGAGTCTGAGGATCTTTGCCCTGGTTTGGTGTTGGAGGTGTTGTTTTGCGTATTCATGCTAATTCCTCTTTACTCAATTGAGACAGGGCAATCCCTTGATAGACTTTACAATCTTTCATAAGTGTTTCATGAGTGCCTTTACCAACAATTGCTCCCTCATCTAATACAATGATCTGTTCAGCATCCTTAATGGTGGCAATACGCTGGGTGACAATTAACATGGTGCTTGAACCTGTGTACCCTTTAAGCGCTTTGCGCAAAAGCGCGTCCGTCTTGAAATCGAGGGCTGAAAAACTGTCATCAAAAATATAGATGGGCGCCTTTTTTACCAGCGCGCGCGCAATAGAAAGACGCTGTTTCTGCCCACCGGATACATTTGTGCCACCCTGTGCGACTTCGGTTTGTAGGCCTTCAGGTTTTGTGGCGATGAACTCGGCAGCCTGGGAAATGTCAGCGGCTAACTTCAGCGTTTCGTCGCTGGCGGTTTCATCCCCATATAACAGGTTGCTTTCAATCGTTCCCGAGAAAAGCATCCCTTTTTGCGGGACATACCCGATCCTGCTGCGCAGTTCATGCTGTGCAACCTCCCGAATATCGGTTCCGTCTATATACACAGCACCTTCTGTTACATCATAGAAGCGTGGTATTAACGTGATGATTGTGGATTTTCCTGAGCCGGTTGTGCCGATCAGGGCAGTGGTCTGCCCCGGTTGGGCGGTGAAGCTGATATTATGCAAAACATCTTCTTCTGCGCCGGGATAGCGGAAAGAGACATTGCGGAATTCAACAGTCCCTTTAAAAGGTTCGATGAAATGCTTGGGGGATTGTGGGTCTTTGATAACAGGCTCGGTTTCCAGAACGTCCGCGATGCGCTCACCGGACACCGCCGCTCTAGGCAGGATAATGAACATCATTGCCATCATCAGAAAAGCCATGACAATTTGCATTGCGTATTGCATGAATGCGATCATATCACCCACTTGCATTGTGGATTGCGCCACCTGCTGCGCCCCGACCCAGATGACCAATACGGTTACGCCGTTCATAATTAACATCATTACCGGCATCATAATGACCATGACGCGATTAATGAACAGATTGACACGGGTGAGATCTTTATTGGCTTGATCAAAGCGGGTTTCTTCAAACCTTTGCATGTCGAATGCCCGGATGACCATCATGCCGGACAAGTTTTCACGCGTCACCAGGTTGAGACGATCAATCAGGCTTTGGACGATCTTGAATTTCGGCAGAGCAATTGCGAAAGCGGACAGAATTAAGCCTAAAAGCATAATGACGGCCAGGGCAATGACCCACCACATGGAAGCAGATTTCGCCAGGGCGCGGATCACGCCGCCCACCCCAATGATGGGCGCATAAAAAACCATGCGCATCATCATCATAACGACCATTTGAATCTGGGTAATGTCATTTGTAGAGCGTGTAATGAGCGAGGCGGTGGAGAACTGGTCGAATTCTGTGTTGGAGAAACTTTCAACCCGTTGGAAAACATTCCGGCGCAGGTCGCGTGCCAACCCGGCCGCTGTTTTTGCTGCGAGGTATCCCACGGAGATTGTGCAGGCACCAGAGAGCAAAGTGATGAGCAGCATTAAAGCACCAATGCGAATAATATACGCTGTTGAAAATTTACCGGTATCCATCCCCAGAGCAGTGTATTCAACCTTAATCGGCGCGGCTGCTGCCTGGATGATCATTTTATCGTCCAGTGCGGCGTATTTCGACTCAAATGTGCTGCTAAATTGGGAAATCTGTGCTGCAGGAAGCTGGCCGAGAACAGTAAAGATATCCGTACCAGGTGGAAGCTTTGCCAGGTCAAAACCCATACTGGATGCGATAGCAGATGCCTTGGCAGGGTCTGCCAGAGCCTGTTGGATGCCTGAAATTGCCAAGAACGCTTTACCCATCACGGGGTTTAACCAATCAATTTCAGAGCTGTCCAGTTTGTTCAGGATATAAACAGGTTCCTGAGCAAGTAAAGGGTACAGTTTGGCGTTTGCAGCAAAATCAGGTGAGTTTTTATCCATCAACGTGTAATCGGAAAGCACCCTGGTTTTATCTGCTGTGCTCATAAAAATGGTGAGCTTGGCCATTTCGGCCTGGCGGATGGCCACAGGAACGGCATTTTCCACACCGCCTTGCTGGATGCCAATATTAACAATATCAGACATGTAGTCAGGCAATGCCAGGTCGGCATTGGCCTGCACAAACAGCAAGGCAATGGCGAGTAAAATTAAGAGTGTATAAGGTTTTAAATATCTAAATAATCGCAACATCGCTTTAGGAACTCCTCTAAAAAGACTTAATTATTTATTTTTTGTGCTGCTTCTGTAAGCAGGGTGAGCGCCGTCCCGATCATTTTTTGTTGTTCGAGGGTCAAAGACTTGGTCACTTCCTCGATCCATTTGCTGCGCTCTTCCAAGCCTTTTCTGATAACAGCCTGCCCTTTTTGAGTCAATACCAGCCGTTTGGTGCGGCGGTCTTGGGGGTCCTCGGTTCGCTCAATCAACCCCATTCCCACCAAGCGGTCCACCGCCTGACTGGCTGCAGCGTTTGAGACGCCCAATTGTTTGCCCACTTCTGAGACTTTGCTGTTCCCGCAATGGAGCAACTGCATCAGGATGTTAATTTGTGAAAATGATAAACTGGTTGTGTCCATGAAGCGCTTGAAGTCCCGCATGGAACGCTGCATGAACACCTTTGACCATTCATGGATCACTTCTGGTAATAATTTGGGTGGCAACATAATAAATGTCCTCAAATAGTTAAGTGAAATTGAATATAAGCCTTGGTTATCAATTTGTCAAGAGGTTGGAAGGCGGTTCGCAAACCCAAAATACAACAGGTTGAAATAGGGGTGAAAAAATTGCTCTGCAAAGTAATGGCGGGGGTATTCAAAAGATGGCTGGAACGCATGGATGTTGTCGAAGCATTGGAGAAGAGCAAAGAATATAAACGCCGGAGGCGACAAAAGCTGAAAGTGCCGCAGCAAACAAATCGCCGGTCTCCGCCTTAAGCGAGCTGGTGCTCGTTGGGCTGAAACCGGCGCTGTAGTCACTGGGATGACCTGGCTGCGCCCAGGATTGATCCCTGGATGCCTGACACCTTGTCGGTGTTCTCTTTTTCGAAGCTAATTCATAAAATAATCATGCAACAGTTTTGTTTTCTTCTTCTCCAATCTCAAGAAATACATCTCTCGTTTTCTGGTAAATGGTCAGAAAAACTACTGTTTCGTACTTTTTTCCATCCATAAGGTTTTGAAACTTAACCCTGAAAGCTTGGGAGCAAGGATGGTCAGTATCCCTGAAAGGACTAGTCCGCTGCCGAGGATGGATAGGGTCGCGTGCCATACATCGGCATAATTGATGCCATTGAGGGTGTGGGTGGGCGCCATCATAAACTGGATTGTAAGTGTGAGCAACCCGACTGCTGCCAAAGCAAATGAGGTGGCGTTCTTGTCTACACGTGGGTTGCTGGTGGGTTTCTCAAAATTAATCCCCTGCCAGATTGCAGGAATACGAAAGAGCAGAAAAACAACCAACGTGAGCACATTGGCGTACAGCACACCATCCACAGGCATGGACCCGCCACGCAGCGCGCGCGAGGCAAACATATGAACTGCGTTAAGGATTGTACCGACCAACAGAGCAATGATTGTTGCGCGGTAGGCGTGCTTTTTCCCTTTGATCAGCATAACAACGGCGCGCACCCCCATCACTCCGGCCGCAATTCCAATTAGCACAAACAGGATCCACAACCACTGAAATGATGCGATCCCGGCGAACGTCCCTCCAAACCCTGTTGGGTTGAGCGCCACACACGTTGTCCCAATGCCCCCCATTAAAGTAAAAGCTGCCGTCAGACTCATTAGAACGATACCCACAATATGTAGAAGCTTAGCCCACCATTTGTTTTTCATTGATACCTCCTTTTTGTTATGGTCTGTCTATATAAATATAGAGCACTAAGATGGATCATCCCAGTGTAAATCCCGCTGCAAAAGCTGCCATCATTAGAGGCAAAAGAATAGTAGTCCTTGAAAAATAACTTTAGGAAAAAGCAAAAGTTTTCCGGCTTTGAGCAAAGCTGGCGGTATTCCACCCAAGCCGACCAAGGCATCTTCCGGGCTGATCAGAAGAAAACCTGATGGACAAGGCTAAGAATGAGAGAATGGAATGCGCGATATCGTATCGGTCCGTTCGCCATTGGGATTTTGACAATGATCAGGCCACTACGTAAATGATGTGTAACCAGCCGAACCCCACTTATTATACAACACTTTGAAGCGCTGGAGGAACCATCTCATGAACAGCCAGGGTAATTGCATCTTATCCGGCCAGTGCCTTGAGCGAGCAATCTGTATTCCAACCGCGCTTCAATCGTTTGGCCTTGATCCCGGCCTTTATAGAATGCTCCTGTTTGAGCAGGTTGATAACCATATGGCGTAAAATCGCAAAATTTGGGGGGCGTTGTCTTTTTGTACACGACCATGGCCCTTATTGAAGGTGTACTCCAGTGGAACACACCATGTGCTGACCCCCTCGCAGACCCCATCATACATTCGATTGATACTTGGGTAGGCGCGATGTATAATTTATTTCAGAATGCCGGTGCCGATTTTAGCCGCCAAGCTTTATATACCCCCACCTCGACCAAAAATTGTTTCCCGCCCCCGCCTGATCGAGATACTGAACGCCGGGCTAAATTGCAAACTGATCCTCATCTCCGCACCCGCTGGTTTTGGCAAAACCACACTGATCAGCGAATGGATTGCCAGTTGTGGGAGGCAGGTTGCCTGGCTGTCCTTGGATGAAGGAGATTCTAATCCTTCACGGTTTCTTTCGTATCTGATTAATGCCATACAGTTAATCAAGCCAGGTGTTGGAGAGCGGTTATTGCCCGCACTCCAGTCTCAAGAACCTCCTCAGATTGACGTTATTTTGACAGTTCTGCTTAACGAAATCACCCTCATCCCGGACAGTTTTTTCGTTATCCTGGACGATTACCACATGGTTGAATCGCAATTGGTAGACCATGCCCTAACCTTTCTGATCGAGCATCTGCCCCCTCGGATAAACCTGGTCATTGCTTCGCGCGAAGACCCGTCCTTGCCCTTGGCCCGCTTGCGAGCCAAGGGTCAACTGACCGAATTGCGTGCTTCAGATCTTCGTTTTTCTCCATCAGAAGCGGCTGATTTTCTCAACCAAGTGATGGGTTTGTGTCTTTCCGCGGAGGAAGTAAGCGCATTGGATATTCGTACGGAAGGCTGGATCGTCGGACTGCAAATGGCTGCCCTATCTTTGCGGGGGCATCCGAATACAGGTGATTTTATTCGTTCCTTTACTGGAAGCCATCGTTTTGTTCTGGATTATCTGGTGGAAGAGGTTCTTGCCTATCAGACGGAAGAAATTCAAGATTTTTTATTGCAAACATCCATTTTAGACCGATTGTGCGGTTCGCTTTGCAGCTGCATTTGTTCTGGACTGACAATGCCTGGCCAGAAAATCCTGGAGCATCTTGAGCGGTCGAATCTTTTTATCGTTCCATTAGACAACGAGCGGAGATGGTATCGCTATCATCACCTTTTTAGCGATCTGCTGCGAAAACACCTGGAAGAAAAACTCACTTCTGACGAGATTGCCGACTCTCGAATAAAAGCAAGCATCTGGTATGAAAATAATGGATTGATCCTCGATGCCTTTAGGCAAGCAGCCTCAGCCAATGATATTGCTCGGGCTGAAAGGTTAATGGAGCACAAGGAGATGCCGATTGATCTTCCAGGTATACCCGCGGTGATCCTAAACTGGCTGGAGTCTCTACCTGCGGGTGTTTTAAATTCAAAACCCTCCCTGTGGTGGAAACAGGCAGCGATGATGTTGTCCAACTATCAGACAATCGGGGTTGAAGAAAAACTCCAGTCTGTTGAAGCAGCTTTGGCCCTAAAAACACCGCCTCAGTCTGAATTGGATGACCAGACCAGGAACCTGATCGGAAAAATTGCAGTTGCCAGGGCGATGCTTGCTCAAATGCGGTACGATGCCGAAACCAGTATGGCTCAGGCACGTCAAGCTTTAGAATACCTTCACCCGGACAACATATCTTACCGTTCTACGGCGACCCAAATTTTGGGATTCGCGCATTATCTTCTGGATAACCGGGATGCGGCACTGCATGCCTATACTGAGGCTTTATCTCTCGCTCGGACGGCCGGAAAAACAAACCACATAATAATGGCGTTGATCCGCCTGGGTCAGATACACGAAGTGAGAAATCAGCTTCATTCTGCTCTCAAGTTATACGAGCAAGCACTAAAGCAGATCGAGGGAGAACCTCCGCCGCTGGCTGCTGTGCTATACCTCGGTCTGGCTCGCATCCATTACGATTGGAATGATCTTGACAAGGCTGAAAAGTTCGCAGAACAGAGCTTTCAGTTGGCGCGCCTTTGTGAGCAGATGATTGACAGGTTGGTCTCGTGTGAGCTGTTCTTCTCCAGGTTGAAAATCAGTCAGGGCGACCCGGCGAGCGCCGACTATTATCTGACTCAAGCGGAACAGCATGTGCGCCAGTATGATTATCGGGTTCGTCTGCCTGACATTGCTGCCGCCCGGGCTGTGCTCTGCCTGCACAATGGCGATGTGGATGCTGCTGCTCAATTGCTCCAGGAGAACGATCGTTGGCTTGTGCGTGCGGAAGTACTGATCGCCCAGGGCAACCCAACCGCAGCGCTGGCAATCCTCGTACCCCATCGTCAGAAGATGCAGGAAGCAAAACTGGAAGACAGGCTGCTTGTAACGATGATGCTGCAAGCATATGCGCTTCATGTGCAAGGCGAAAAAGAAATGGCATTTATTGTGCTCGAAGAAGCACTATCCCTGGCTGAGCCGGAAGGATTTATCCGCCTTTTCGTGGATGAAGGCGAGCAAATGCGGTTGTTGATTACAGGTTTTCGGTCATGGCTTGAAGTGCAACCTGGCAAGCGCATTCATCCCTTGAGAGGATATGTGGATAGGCTCCTGGCTGCCTTTGCACCGCCTCGGGTTCTGCAAGAACCGATAACCACCCATCGAAAATCCGAATTGATCGAACCACTGAGTCGACGCGAACTGGAAGTATTGCATTTGATTGGCCAGGGTCTCTCAAACCATGAAATATGCGAACGTCTTTTCCTTGCCCTGGATACAGTCAAAGGACATAATCGTAGGATTTTTGACAAATTAGAAGTGCACCGGCGCACGGAAGCCATAGCCCGTGCCCGCGACCTGGGCTTGATCTAAGCTCTTCCCCCACTGTTTTTTCGTTTCAACAATCAAAAACAACACTTCAACCCACACCGAAGTGTCTGGCGGTGACACTTTGGCGCAGGTATATTGTCTGCATATAACACAAATTGTATGGACCAATACCTTATGTCTTCAAGGAAAAAGCATGTCAAATAATTCAACTTCCCAACCCGAACCCGTGCATCCCATGGTCTACCAGATCCGCATTAAAAATCATTTGGACAACCAATGGACAGGCTGGTTCCAAAACATGACCATTACTTTGGAAGATGATGGCGTCACACTTTTAACCGGTCTGGTGACAGATCAAGCTGCATTGCATGGCTTGTTAAAAAAAGTGCGTGATCTGGGTTTGCAATTGATTTCAGTCTGCCAGGTTCAACCCAATAATTTTTATTCAAACCGTTCAAAAAAGGAGAAAAAATGAACGTAAGTATAAGTCACACGCAGAAGAGCGACCCGAAGGCCCTGCTATCCACTCTTTGGATACTTGTAATGATCAACATGCTGAAAGCGGACATCCTCTCGCTTTACATCCCCGGTGCGACCGATGAGGTAGTGAAAACATCAGCAACCATCAGCACCCCAATCCCTCAATTGATGCTGGGCGCCGCGATCATAGGCCAACTCGCCATTGTTATGATCATCCTGTCTCGCGTATTGAAGTACGGCATCAATCGCTGGGTCAATATCGTCACGGCCATCGTCATCATTGCCTATATTTGGGGCGGCATGGCAACCTATCCCCACTATATTTTCATCGCCAGCGTCGAAACCCTCTGCCTGCTGCTGATCATCGGGTTTGCGTGGATCTGGCGCAACGTCGAAGCCTGATCTTATCGATCAATTGGAGAAAACCATGAAAACTTTACAGAAATCTGGCGGCATCGCCGCGCAACTTATGGCAATCAGCCACCTGATCGGGATCGTCATCTTCATCGTCGTACTGGACTATCTCAACATCTCTGATCCAGCTAAAAAGCTTGCCCTGGTTGTAGAAAAACAGACGGTTATGTTCACAACCAACCTGCTCATGTATGTGTTCTTCGGCTTCGCGCTGATCGTCCTTTCACTGGCTTTGTACGACCGCATGAAGGCTGGCGCGCCGGCGCTCATGCAAGTGGCTACTGCCATCGGGATCATTTGGGCCGGTTCGCTCATCGCCAGCGGCATGGCTGCCAACGCAGGACTCGCTACTATCGTCTCGCTCTACGCCAAGGACCCAACCCAGGCCGCGTTGACCTTTCAGGCGATTGAGTCCATCACAAACGGGCTGGGTAACGCCAACGGTGAAATCCTCGGCGGATCTTTTACGCTGTTGATCAGCATCACTGCACTGCGGATCAGTGAGCTTCCTAAGGGGTTGAACCTCCTTGGTGTGTTGGTTGGTTCGGCAGGCATCCTCACGGTCATCCCTGCGTTGAACGCTTTTGTTGCAGTGTTCGGTATTGGTCAGATCATCTGGTTCATCTGGCTGGGGATTGTGCTGCTGCGCAGCCACCCGGAGCAAGACAGCATCGAAGCCCGGATCAGTGCCCGCATCGTTACTTCCAGCCCCCTGTAGGGGAAGAAAAAGCCCCGGAGTTTAATACCGGCACTAAAGAGGAAATCGAATGAAAGCTATTGTTTATCGAGAATACGGATCGCCCGACGTACTGCATCTCGAAGAGATCGCGAAACCGGAGCCAAAGGCCCACGAAGTCCTGATCAAGAACCATGCGACTACCGTCAACTTCGGCGATTTGATCGCGCGTAACTACCGGGCCATTTCCCCCAGCCAGTTCAATATGATGTTCCCGATCTGGCTGCTGGCGAAGCTCTCGTTTGGTCTCAACCGGCCCAAAAATCCGATCCTGGGGAGTGAGTTTGCCGGCGAAGTGGAAGCGGTCGGCAGCGCGGTGACGCGCTTCAAGCCAGGCGACCCGGTCTTTGGCTACCTTGGGGAAAGCATGGGAGCGTATGCTGCGTATTTTTGTATCTCCGAAACAGGGGTGATGGCTATCAAACCGGCCCATATTACCTACGAGGAAGCCGCAGTTGTCCCTTATGGGGCGATCATGGCGTTGAATCTGCTGCGAAAGGCCAATCTCCAGGCGGGACAAAAGGTGCTGATCAACGGAGCGTCCGGCGGGATTGGTTCAGCTGCGGTGCAAATCGCCAAATATTTAGGGGCAGAAGTGACCGGTGTTTGCGGCGCCCCGCGTCTGGAATTTGTGCAATCCCTGGGAGCGGACCATGTGATCGATTACGCCGTGGAAGACTTTACGAAAAACGGCGAGACCTATGACCTGATCTTTGACATCCTGGGCAAATGTTCTTTCGCGAGCTGTAAGAATTCGCTCAAATCGAACGGCATCCTGCTTTTCGCCAGTTTCAAGATGAAACAACTTGTGCAAATGCTGCGGACTTCCCGGTCGGGCAAGCAGGTGATTTGCGCGATTGCGTCAGGAAGCCTGGAAGATCTAAGCTACGTCAAAGAGCTGGTGGAAGCCGGGAAGATCCGGGCGATCATTGACCGGTGTTACCCGATGGAACAGGCGGCTGAGGCGCACCGCTACGTGGAAGAAGGGCACAAAAAAGGAAACGTGGTAATTACGATGCAAATCTACAGGAATGGAAAAAATGAGCATTAAAAAATTGGCCATTCGGTTTATCGCCGTGTTCACCATAGCCCTGGTGGCTCCCGCGCTGGTGACATTGCTGTGGAACCTCATCCAGCATGGGGATAGGACCATCAACTGGGGGACCACGTTCATGTTTGCGTTTCTGTTCAGCATCCTCCTGACGTGGAGAAAGTGGCGGGAAATGAAAACAAAGCAGGGTGATGCAAACTGAGAGTCATAGAGGGAAGAAAAGGTTGAAAAGGATCCTGAAAGGGCTATTTATGAAAACTTTGCAGAAGTTTGGCGGCTTTGCTGCCCTGTACATGGCAGCCACACACCTGACCGGAATCGTGATCTTTCTTGCCGTCCTTGACTACCCCAGAATTACCGATCCAGCTAAAAAGCTTGCCCTGGTTGTAGAAAAACAGACGGTTATGTTCACAACCAACCTGCTCATGTATGTGTTCTTTGGTTTTGCGCTGATTGCCCTGTCGCTGGCTTTGTACGAGCGCATGAAGGCTGGCGCGCCGGCGCTGATGCAGATGGCAGCTGCGGTTGGGATCATCTGGGCTGGCTCGCTCATTGCCAGTGGCATGACTGCAAACGCGGGACTTGCTGCGATCGTCACACAATATGCCGAAGACCCGGCCCAGGCTGTGTTGACCTTTCAGGCAATTGAGCCGGTCACAAACGGATTGGGCAATGCCAATGGCGAAATTCTCGGCGGCGCCTTAACACTTCTCGTCAGCCTGGCAGCGCTGCGGACGGGTGGACTTCCCAAAGCGCTGAACGTCTTCGGTTTGGTGACTGGCGCGGTGGGCATCATCTCGGTCATCCCAACACTGAATGCCTTGACCGGTTTTTTTGGCTTGGATCAAATCGTCTGGTTCGTCTGGCTTGGGATTGTGTTACTACGTGGCAGGCCGGGCGCCGCTGCGTAAATGATTGATTTTGGAATCGCCCCGATGGTTGTCACAAAGGCGGCAAGACCCCTCAGGGAGGCCTTCGGGGCGGCATGCAAAAGGAGAAGAAAAATGAATACCTCTAGAAAAACGGCAATAGTAGTCGGGACATTGTTCATTATTGGAACAATATCCGGCATCCTAAGTGGTGCTGTGACAGCCCCAGCCCGAACAGGGGCGGCGTATCCGTTTAATATAGTCGTAAGCGAACCCCAATGGATTATCGGAACACTCCTCATCTTACTGATGGGCTTATCTCTCGCCATGATTCCGGTCATGCTGTATCCGATCTTTAAAAAGCACACTGAAACCCTGGCGCTCGGGGCAATTCTGTTCAGGGGAGTGCTTGAAGCAGTGTGTTACATGGGCATGGTGATCAGTAATTTCCTGCTGTTGACTGTCAGCCAGATC
>JADLFQ010000002.1 GCA_020845515.1 Anaerolineaceae bacterium
CGTCCTATTCTACTTGGTCCTATTGTCGGCCTGCTGCTTGGCGATTTAAAAACTGGTTTGGTAATGGGCGGAACGTTGGAATTGGCGTTCATGGGTGTGGTCGAAATTGGCGGTGGCGTAAACCAGAACAAGGCTATTGGTAGCGTTCTGGGAACGGCCTTTGCAATTTCAGCTGGACTTTCGATTGAAGCAGCGCTCCTGATTGCAATCCCGGCCTCAATCATTGGTTCATTCTTTGAATTATTGGCAAAGACTTTCAGCACATTTTTTGTGGCTCAGGCAGAAGCTTATGCTGACAAAAATTCTACCAAAGGCTTTTCTGCCATGGTACACCTTGGTAATGCATTCCATTTTTTGGCTATTGCCATCCCAACATTCCTGGCTTTGGCATTAGGGACAACGGCCATAGAGAGTTTTGCGAATGCTATTCCACCCTGGCTAAATTCCGGTATCAAGGTTGTTGGTAGTGTGTTACCCGCATTTGGTTTTGCTCTATTACTTAATACCATTGCAACAACACAACTTATGCCTTTCTTTTTTATTGGATTTGTACTTGCAGCATATTTGAAATTTGATGTTTTGGGTGCTGCATTTGTCGGTGCTTTGATTGCTGCGATTTTTGTTTTCAGACAGGGCGGAATCAATCTGATCAACAAGGAGGGCGTAGACCAACACGTTTCTCTTGTACCAAAAAGTTACCAAAAACAGATCTATTGGCGTTCATTCGCACTTCAATCCGCATTCAGTTTTGACCGTATGCAAGCTCTAGGTTTCACATGGGGTTTATTACCGTGGCTGAAAAAGCTTTATGGTGAAACACCAGAACTTGGGAAGGCAATGCGACGTCATACAACCTTCTTTAACACCCACCCTTGGGTAGCTGGTCCGATTTATGCTTTAGTAGCTGATATGGAAGCTCGTCGAGCCCAGGATGTTAACAGTGTGGATGAATCATCCATACAGGCACTCAAAGGCAGTTTGATGGGGCCTCTGGCTGGCATCGGCGATCCGTTATTCCATGGCACAGCCCGCCCGTTATTGGCTGGTGTGAGCGCTTCATTGGCATTGGTTGGTAATCCAATCGCTCCAATCCTTTTCTTTGGTGTCATGCTTGCACTGCATCTTTATGCCAGCAAAGTTACTTTGGACTTCGGTTTCCGAATGGGCAGCACACTCTTTGAGCGTCTGGATGCTGAGTCCCTTTCCCGATTGATGGAAGCTGTCAGTATGGCGGGTTTAGTTGCCATCGGATCTTTGGTTGGTACTTGGGTTTCAATTTCCACGCCACTGAAATACGTATCTCCAGAAGGCGTTGAATTAGCAATCCAGGGTGTCTTGGATAGCATTTTCCCCAAAATGTTACCTTTGATTGTGACCCTTATCCTATTCTATTTCGCACGAAAAGGTATCTCTGCGAATGTCATCATGCTTGTGAGCGTTGTTGTTGCTTTGCTCCTTGGCGCATTAAAAATTCTAGGCTAGTAACTTTGTAAGGACACTCAAGGCGAGGCAATAAAAACCTCGCCTTGAGCAGCAAATTTGTTGTGGTTAATTTGACAATCAGAACTTTTATGAGGGAATGCCATGATAACGATGTTGAGGATTGATGGACGATTAATCCATGGGCAGGTAATTGCGGGGTTTTCAGGACGCGTTGGGGCTAACATGATTATGGTAATCAATGATGCAGCCGCGAAAAATGCCTTTCAAAAGAATCTGATGAAGATGGCAATTCCCGCCGGCACAGCCCTAGAAGTTCTTTCTGTGGAAGAATCGCTTGTGAAACTGAATACTGATGCTTTTCTACAAAAAAAAATATTAGTATTGGTAAAATCCCCCATCGATTTGGTTGCTTTAATTGAAAAAGGATTGGTCATAGAAAAAGTAAATGTTGGTGGTGTAATAAATGATGGGGCAAAAATAAAGTTAACCAAGGAAGTAATGGCAACTGAAGAAGAAATGGTTGCATGGAAAAAATTAAATGAATTAGGGCTCAAAATGGAATTGCAATGGGAAAGCAACGCAATTGTTACCGATTTCAATAATGTGATTGCCAGATCTTGATTCGATCAATTTCAGAAATTACAACCCATCTTATTACATTAAAATATCCTTGTCCAAGGTTTATTTAATGCTGTGATAAATTTGTAAAAAAGGAAAAATATGGAATTACAAATCCCTAAAAACATGCAAGCCGCTTTTGAACGTTTTCAGCATCCGTATTTTATGTACGAATCACTAAACTCAACTCCGGAAGGTTTACAGCTCGTTTTAAGCAATGAAAGCATGAAATTAATACAAGATGTTGCGATTGCCATTTCAAAAAAAGACAGAGTCCATCTTGTAGGTAATGGCACATCCTATTTCAATGCGATTTTTGGTGGCACAGTTTTGAATAACCCGGGTGGAATATCTGCAGTTAGTTACCCGGCATTTGGATATTATTCTTACCCGCCATGTGACCTTAATGCAGATTGTGCCGTTATAGGAATCTCACACTCAGGTGCATCCCCAGCAACAGTTGACGCTGTTGAGTTTGCAAAGTCTAAAGGTGCATTAACGGTTGGAATTAGTGATTATGAAAATTCAGCATTGTTGAAAATTGCTGATAAAGTGATCTGTAGTGAGAATAAAGAAGTAAATGGACCAAAAACACGAAGTTATGTCGCCTCCACACTGCGCGCGTTACTCCTCGCGGCAGAACTGGGAGAAATCCATGGAAACGACTTGAGTGAGCTGAAAAAAGATCTTGCAATATCCCCAGAAATAGCCAAAAAGGTTTTACGGGATAATGAGAAGTCAGTCAAAGATTTCGCTGAATCGCGAATAGGAAAACCAAATGGGCGATTTGTCTTTGTTGGTGCCGGGTTAACGTACCCGACTGCATTGGAAGCAGCACTCAAAGTGGTTGAAACGATGCTTTTGCACGCGACAGCCTGGGAGTTGGAAGAGGCGATCCACGGGAATTGGGTCAGTCAAAAAGAAGGAGAGTTGTTGGTTGTTTTTGCTCCCCGCGGGCCCAGTTTTGAAAAATCAAGAATCCTTATATCGGGAATGAAAATGATTGGTGTAGATATATGGGTGCTAACCGATCATCCAAACGGGATTGAAGGAGCAGATTACACAACGATCCTCCCGGAAAATCTGAATGAACTCACATATCCAGTTTATGCCATGTTGCCTGTATATCAATTTATTTATTTCCATGCATTGGCACAAGGTGGTTTACATCCCGATCGTGGTCCTTATGGTGATCCAAAATTTATGAATGCGCGTTTACAAATGCGCTCATGGCGCTAGTGTGCATAGAATCATAGCCGCCACCCCTCCCTGGCGGCTATGGACATTTATCTGATTGAAGGTGCAGTATGGTTGGTATTCTTATTGTCAGTCATGGCAAACTTGCCGAAGGTTTGATTGATGCGCTGAAGATGATTGTAGGCGACCAGGAAGCTGTTGATTATTTAAGTCTTAATCCAGGCGATTCTGTTGAAGCATTAACCGGAAAAATCACAACAGCTGTTGAATCGCTTAATAGGGGAGAAGGCGTTCTCATTATGACCGACCTATTTGGCGCAAGCCCTTTCAATGCAAGTGGAATGGCTACCCAATCATCCAATTTCCCAATTGATGTCATTACGGGCTTTAACTTGGGGATGATGATCGAAACGGTTTTAGGCCGAGAAGGAAAAACGTTATCAGAAATATCAAATCTTGCATTTACGTCGGGTGTAAGCTCTATCAAAAAGCTTTCAGATTTAATAGATCTTTCCTGAAAGGTATAAATGATGGATTTTGGTCTGAATATGCCTATCGTTCTCGGTACATTTGGTGTTGTCTTTTTTGGATTATGGATTGCTGCACTGCTTGGTCTTTGGAAAAAATGGTATTGGCGTTCTCAAAGCGGCCTTGTATATGGGTATATCGGTATTGCTTTGGCATGTTTGGTAGGCGGATTTCAACCACAATTACTTCGGTTATTTAATGATCAACAATGGCTAATTGATACATTAATGATCCTAAGTTTAGGTATAGCTTTGTTAATAGCCTTTTTGTCTCCCCGCTTCTTGAAACCAAAATGGATCCAGCAAATCGAATGCGAACCCAAATGGGTTTATAAGGAAATGGTTGCACAAATCAAAAACGGTTACAAGTGGCAGGAAAAAATGGTTGATTACAATACATTGGAAACCTGGATTAAAGAAATTAAAAAGAAACCGCGTCAAAAAAATAGATAAAGCGACCAGGCACAAAAATGTCGGAAGCATTAATTCTTGTACATGCCAATATCATTTTGCCATACACAACTATTGATGATGGGTTTGTGATTATTAAAGATGGGGTGATTTCCGAATTTGGGGAAATGGCTCGATGCGAAGTACACTCAGGAATAAAAATTTTGGATTTGGGTGGTTATTATCTGTCGCCAGGTTGGATTGACGCGCATACTCATGGGGGCAATGGATTTGACTATATGAATTGCTCTGTCCAGGAGGGAATTGAAGTTCTGGAATGGCTTGCATCAACAGGCGTAACCGGTGTATTGCCCACCATTGCCAGTTCCTCTCCCGGTGAACAATTTTCTATGATTGATAAATTAATCCAACTTAAAGAGCAACAAGTTCCGGGAGCGAGAATTTTAGGTTTTCATCTGGAAGGACCCTACATCAACCCCAAAAGAAAGGGAGCTCAACCAGAATCATACATTCGCCTTCCTCTGGTTGATGAAATGAGGCGAGTTTTTAAAATGGCAAGGGGGAATATCCGCCTGGTAACGTTGGCTCCTGAAATGTCGGGAGCAATTGAATTAATTCAATTCTTGGTTAAAAATGGTGTTTCAGTAAGTTGTGGTCACTCGGAAGCCAGTTTTGATGAGTTTAATTTGGCATCACATTATGGTTTAAATCGTGTGGCTCATACATTTAATGGAATGCCATCTTTTCATCATCGTAAACCGGGAATCTTGGGCGCTTCTTTTGAAAACGATGAAATATTTTGCGAATTGATTATGGATGGTATTCATGTACATCCTACGGTCGCGAAACTTCTAATACAAATTAAAGGGTTTGAGAAAACGGTTTTGATTACAGATGCCACTCAAGCAGCAGGACTCAAAGATGGCACATACACTCGTCCGGGAAATCGTGTAATTTATGTTAAGGATGGGGTAGCCCGCCTGGAATCCGGAATCCTGGCCGGAAGCACTTTGACAATGAATAGAGCAGTACAAAACACCGTAAAGTTGTTGGGGGTGAAATTAAATGCCGCAGTAAGAATGGCAAGTTTTACGGCAGCCAATAGTCTTCGCCTGGAAGATCGAAAAGGCAGTATCGCCGTGGGGAAAGATGCCGATTTGGTAGTTCTGGATCAGGACCTGATAGTAAAAATGACATTTATAGGTGGCAAAATCGTTTACAATGCATTAAATTGATTTCTCCTGACAAATGTAGAAAAGCAGAATTATGCCTAAAAGAAAAATTGCAGTATTGGATTAGGAGGCATATCTCAAAAGATGTGTTTGCCAATTCTAGCAACTAATCCCAATCTTGAGGTTATTCTATATAATCGGGCGGAGGAGGACTTCAAGTAACCGGTTGAATGAACTTTAACAAACGTGACGTTGGATCCGCCACTGCGGGCTTGCTGGATGAGGATTGGACAGCAGAAACAGATTCCAGCCACTCGTCCGGGCGCAGAGCGGAAACAGCATATCTTTGAAGGCACGATCAATACAGTGATGGACAGTGCAGAGCAGACATTGACCAAACAAAATCAGGGAAAGCATCTCTCGCGTTTCCAGGTTTCTAAAGACTTATAGCGAACACTTGGCAATAAAGCAAATCCGGATTTTATACAGAATTTAATCAACCACGGTGTTAATGTAGTTTAAACTTGATCACTAAAGAAAGCGAAAAAAATGAAAATTCATTCTGGAAGTGTTATTGTTGAAAATGAAATATTATCAAATCATTCAGTGCTGATTAAAGACCAATGGATTGTGGCACTCGTACCTGAAGACAACACACCCTCAGATGACAATGCAATTGATGCCTCCGGTTGCTTTGTTTCCCCGGGTTGGATTGATCTTCACGCACACGGAGCAGTTGGTCATGATTTTATGCAACCAGAGGCAGACAACTATAATAAAATTGCTGCTTTTTTTGCCCAAAATGGCGTTACCCGCTATTTACCTACTTTAATGGAAAAAAACGATGCAACGTTTGATGAGACATTGTCTTTTCTTGCTTCATATTTACCAAAAGATGAGGCAGCAAAACCAATTGGAGCTCATCTTGAAGGCCCGTATTTCAACGCGAAATTTCCCGGAGATATGGATCCTTCTTCCATACGCGCTCCTCAACCGCAAGAATATCAAAACTGGATTAGAAGCGGGCAAATTCGGTTAATGACTATCGCACCAGAATTAGATGGCGCGACAGAGTTAATTGATTTTGGTATCAAAAATGGTGTTCGTTTTGCATTAGGCCATTGTGACCCAAATGAAAGTCAGGTTGCTAACGCGCTCGAAAAAGGTGCTGACCAAATCTCGCACCTTTTTAACCAAATGGGGGGGTTGCATCATCGCAACCCTGGACTTGCAAGTGCAGCTTTAATGGATGACCGATTAAATTGTCAGATCATACCTGATGAAGAGCATTTACACCCGGCAGTTATCAAGTTAATTTTCCGATTAAAACAAGCCGAAAAATTGATATTAATCACAGATAGTACAGCAGAATGCGGTTTAGATTCAAATTACAGACAACCGCAAAGTTCAGCACAAACCACAATACCAGGAAAATTAACCATGGATCAGGCAGTTCGAAACATGATTCGTTTTAGTGGTGCAACGTTACAAGAGGCAGTTACAATGGCGAGTTTTACACCAGCTGCCGCGCTTGGAATTGAAAACCGCTTTGGAAGCATCAAGAAAGGTCATATGGCTGATCTTCTTTTGTTGGATAATCAGTTAAATGTCGTGTTGACCATGATTGCTGGTCAGGTTGTTTTTGATCCACAAAAAAGGTTAAAGTAATTATTCCAGTTGGATAATAGCCTTTTAATTCATTAACCCAAAGGAGATAATACATATGCTTGTTAAAGATATAACCATTCTAAATTCAGTGGGATTACATGCACGTCCTGCAGCAAAATTTGTACAAACAGCTGCCCGGTTTCCATGTGAAATTAAAGTGTGTAACAGCACCAAAGAATCCGCTTTTGTTAACGCAAAGAGTATTCTAAGTGTTCTTTCACTTGGCATAGATCAAGGGCATTCCATCACAATTCATGCGCATGGAGAAAAAGAATTGGAAGCGATGGAAGCATTGGAGAAATTAATCGCGGAAAATTTTGGAGAATAAGATGTCACAAAAGTTTCAAGGACTACCTGCATCACCAGGTATCGCTATTGGATCTGTGTGGCTTTATCGCCCCTCCCAAACACAAATAGAATATTTAACCGGCTGCGATCCAAAAGAGGAATGGGAGCGTATACAAATAGCATTACAACAGACCCATGACCAACTGGAAGGGTTATTTGAGCATACAAAAAAAGAAATTGGTCTGGCACAAGCTGAGATCTTCGAAGCCCACCAGATGATTCTTTCCGACCCAGACTTTCTAACAACGATCGAGACAAACCTGAATAACCATCTATATAACGCCGAAGCAGCTGTTCAGGATGGCATCAATTCTTTTGCGAACATGTTATTGGCGCTCGAAAGCGAGTATTTTCGGGAACGTTCCCAGGATGTTCGGGATGTCGGAAAACGTATTATCAACAACTTGCTGCAAGTCATTCCTCAATCAAATTTGCTTCCAGACCACCCGACCATTATCTTGGCGGAAGACCTATCTCCTTCGGATACTGTTCAGTTTGATAAACGTTTTGTCTTGGGGCTTTGTACTCGTAAAGGAGGGCCCACCTCTCATACTGCGATACTTGCCCGCAGCCTGGGAGTACCTGCAGTGGTCAGTGCTCCTTTCGATTGGACGAGTTTCGACAATGAACCAATTGCAATCCTCGATGGCGAAAAAGGAGAACTGCTACTCAATCCAGACATCACCACATTGGAACGCGCAACTGAACAACAAACGAATATAAAACGACAAAACGATGTATTGATTTCACTATCCCATCAGCCTGCAACAACTGTGGACGGAAAAACGGTGGAAGTGGCGGCTAATATTGGCAGCAATCATGATGCTAAACTGGCCATTTCAATGGGAGCAGAGGGTGTTGGTTTACTCCGTACCGAGTTTTTATATCTCAATCGTGAACAAATGCCATCTGAAGAAGATCAAATACCAATTTATCGTGAGATATTTGAAATCATGGCTGACAGACCGGTAGTTGTTCGAACGTTGGACATTGGCGGTGATAAATCAGTACCTTATATCGGCTTTCCAGAAGAAGCAAATCCTTTTTTAGGTTGGCGCGCTTTTCGCATGACTGAGCAACACCCTGAAATACTCTATCAACAATTACGAGCATTGTTACTGGCAACCACATCAACAACTGATTTACGAATCATGATTCCAATGATATCTTCGATTTCGGAGATCAAGCGTGCCCGTACCATTTTCGATCAGGCGATTGAAGATCTAAAAATAGAACAAAAACCATTCACAAATAAAATCCAATTCGGGATCATGGTGGAAATTCCTTCTGCGGCAATTCAAGCATACGAAATGGCGGATTTTGTAGATTTCTTTAGCATTGGCACAAATGACCTTACCCAATATGGTCTGGCTGTCGATCGGACCAACGAACGCATAGCACATCTCGCCAGTCCGTTTCACCCAGCAATTTTACGTTTGATCAAAATGACAATTGACGGTGCACATGCCAAAGGGAAATGGGTCGGTCTTTGTGGTGAAATGGCAGGTGACCCCCTGGCGACGACGGTATTACTTGGATTAGGTTTGGATGAATTCAGCATGTCAGCTAATTCCATACCACAGATTAAAGAAAATATTCGCCGCCTGGATCAAAAAGCATGTCAAACAGTTGCAGAAACCGCTTTAAACTTATCTGATGCCAAAGATGTTATAGATTTTCTACATAATGATGACCAGTTAAAACAAAAAATGGGGTGGTAAACATTGTTTGGACACGAAAATCAGCAAATTAAGGTGTAAACCGGGAAACACCGTGACTAAAAGAACTTAAATCAGCACCTCCGGATCAACATCCTAATTTCAATAGACTATTACTTTTTTCATCTTTATAGTAATATCAATCCTAGACGCGCGTCAACGTATGGCGTGTAAGGGAATATGATATAAAATTACCATAAATACCGGGAGAAAATATCGTGCAAACCTGTTCTCGTTGCCAAACACAATCCTCAGATAATGCCCAATTGTGTTCCAACTGCCAGGCAGATCTTAGCCGCTTCAGTGTAGTTTCGGTTTCACTGCAAAAAATGCAGGAAAATCCACGGATACGAATGATCCGCATATCCGTAGCAGACAACGCCTGCCCGGCTTGCCAACAAGTTATGGGCGCTTATCCAAAAGATCAACTTCCGCGCTTGCCCGTGGAAGGCTGTTCACACCCCAATGGCTGCCGGTGTTTTTACGACCCTGTTCTGAATGAGATTTACCCTTAATTGATGAACGATTCCCGCGGAGATACTATGAATGAAACTGCGCCTGCCCACACATGGAGCAGAAGTGCCATTTTGTTGTTTCTCTTCCTCCCGTTTGCTGCCGGTATCCTCCTCTCCCTCCTGATTCCGCGGCCTATTATCGGCGTAATCAGTCTGGATGACGCGATTTATACCAGTACTGCCAGCGATATCATTGCACAGCTCATATACGCCCGCGAGAACCCTCGCGTACGGGCTGTTGTGCTGGCAGTCAACAGCCCGGGTGGAACGGTAAGCGACACAGAGGCCGTTTATGGGGAGATCACCAGGCTCAGAAAGACGAAACCGGTTATCACCTTCATTCAGGGCATGGCAGCCAGCGGGGCATATTACATGGCCGCCGGCTCAGATTACATCATTGCACAACCCACCTCAGAGGTGGGGCATATCGGTGTTATTCTAACCCTCCCCTCAAACCCACTCATTCTGGAAGATATTTACACTACCGGACCTTATAAGCTGACCGGATACCCTCGTGATACCGCCATGCGGGAAATTGAAACCGCCAAGCAGGGCTTTCTACAAGCCGTGCAGCTAGGTCGAGGTGAGCGCCTCAAGATCGGCGAAGATATCTTACTGCGGGCGCAGGTCTGGACTGGAATTGAAGCAGTGCAGATGGGCATAATTGACGAACTCGGCTCCACTAGCCATGCCTACGAGAAAGCTGCCGAAATGGTAAAAATTTCGCATTACGAAGTAGTGAACCTGCGGGCAGCCGCCGGATTACCGGAAGTTTCCTCTTCCCCCTTCTTCTTCCAGACCCAGGAGGGCATGCTAACCCCCTACCCCAACAAAGCCGGCATCTACATGCTATATATTCCCCCTATGCAGAGGCAGCCATGAACCGGAGCCGTTTTGCTGTTGCTTTGCTCGTTCTGTTCGTCCCCATAATCGGCCGTGCACTGTGGTTCTATCGCGGCGTTTACCAGCCCCCTCAAACCGTTACGACGCCGGATTATTCCAGTATTACGCTCCCCATGGCGGATATTTCAACTCCATTCCCAACGATAACAAGAGCCGCAAAAGAAATAAGCCGTGCCCAAGTGTTAATTGATATCAACCATGACAACCTGTTTACCATTACCGAGCTTCAGCCCTTATTTGATGAGGTTGCACTCCTGGGGGGGGAAGTCCAACTCGTTGATTACGATAAACCTCTTGCAGGGGCATTGAAATTAGCCGATTCGTATGTTGTCATTGCCCCTACCCTATCCTTTCTGGCTGAAGACTTATCTGCCATGCAAGATTTTGTTCAACGCGGCGGTAAACTGCTGGTTATTGCCGACCCCACCCGCGACATGAGCTCGTATGGTTATCTCTTTGGCGATACGGCGTCCTACTTGCAAGGTGTCTCGATTGCCAATACGCTCGTGCAGCCCTATGGCATTACCTTTGTTGAAAATTATCTCTATAACCTGCAAGAAAATGAAGCCAATTTTCGCAACATCTTGCTGGATGACCAGGATAA
>JADLFQ010000003.1 GCA_020845515.1 Anaerolineaceae bacterium
GTCCCTTGATTATAAGAGGGAATCTTGTTATTTGCAACCCCAACCGGAAATGCGAACACGTTCCACAATTGCTTTTCTTTGTAAATCTCCGCGAAATCGGGTGCTGATCCTCTCACAAACCTCAGAAGTTACTGTATCAAAAGTCCATAGATCTGGAAAAGAGAGAGCCATGGTCATGAACGATCTTGCATAGGTTTTTCACCCAAGGCTTGTCTTGGTCTGGGCCATGCAGGATAGGCATTGTTTTAAAAAGCACCTCTGAATATTCTACCTCCAGTTTCTGGACTCGATGAAAAGATTTGGTTGGAACCGATAATGGGAGATACCGATAGGAATGTTGTTTGAGGGCGTCACAATTACGGCACAATGCCAGCATGGCACGGAGACCCGGTAAGCGCCAGGAACGACCTCTGCCTTTCATGCGGTGGACTACCAACTTATCTACATTGCCTTCAATGCCTCCCAGATAAGCAGGGAGGTCAATACCTCGTTTATCCAGGTCAAGTAGGCCATCTTGATTGTTGTGAATATAGCGATAGAAGTCTTCCAGCTTTTGTTTTTCTCGGCCCTCAGCCTGTTTAATGCGTTGCCTCAAATCTTCAGTTACTGAAGAGAATCCCTCTTTGCGTATCTGAGTTACTATCTGTTTAGCTTCAACTTTGTCACGAAAAGTTCGTCTGGCAGCTCTACGCAGATGGAACCGATCCAGCACAAACTCTTGTGGAATGTCCATACGATCAAAGCTATGGCGTACCCATTGGTTGCCATCTCCACCACTGATTAACATCTTTGTCTCACTGAGATCATAATGGAGATGGGTTTCTCGCACAATTTGTTCTTGCCACTGCTCCGAATTCAACCCGATTGCAGTGATACAGCGCTTATTTTCAAAGCGATAACGGTCTTTCCCGATCTGTTTCCGTCCTGTGTTGATGGTTGCCACCCGAACTTCTGCTGATCTGTGCTTTTCTCGTTGCAAATGCACCCAAACTCCATCACTCTCACCATACAGCACTGGAGCCTTGATTCTTCCTGCTTCAATAGGGTCTCCATGTTCAAACACTCGCCTGCGCTCGGCTTCTTCCCCATCTGCAATTCGATTCCCGGTTGTCCATGCCATTCGCTGCACTGCGCTATGGCTGATGGGTGTCTTGATCATATAACTCAACTGACTTGCTGCCAACCGATACGTTCCCATACAAGCTAGTGAAGCACCCATTTCTTGTACTTGCCCGCTCATGCGACTATATTTCTCAATTCCTAATAATTCATCGACTGGCTTTCTGCGTTCCCCTTTTTCATCCAGATAGATGCGTCTTTTGTATCTCAATACTCCGATGCTGCTGACCAGCCAACGTTCTTCCGTCCCCACATTCTGCCAGTCTCGGGGAACTTGTTCAGCTATTTGTTTATCGATTTCCTGTAAGCTCATCTCCAAGCTTTCTTGTCCTGCTTTTTTCGCTATTCTTTGTATGGTCTCTTCGATTTCTTCCAGATTGATTTTTTCTTCAATTTTCCGTTCACTTTCTGCCACTCTTATTGTTATACTGATTTCGACAGCTTCGTCTGTCATTTGAGAGTTCCTTTCTCTGTTGTTTGTGCCAACTTCAATATTGACTGGAACTCTCTCTTTTTGCAACCCCTTCTATGGGAATTCGTGACTGTAACGTGGAAGACTGTCTATAATTTGATGTTAATAGTCTAATTTGCTACAATTTCATATATGGATTTTGCGACCCGTTGATCCACCTTCCAACCATAAGCGTTGGGTTGTGGCAGTCTTAATGAGGAGAAAAAATGTCCACGAAAATTTTTGTCAACCTGCCCGTTAAGGACCTCAACCGTTCCGTTGAATTTTTTAAGAACCTCAATTTCACCTTTAACTCACAGTTTACCGATGAGAATGCCACTATGATGGTAGTGGGCGAAGATATTTACGTGATGCTGCTGGTGGAGAAGTTTTTCAAGACATTCACCTCCAAAGAAATCGTGGATACCAGTCAAAGCACAGAAGTGATCATTTCCTTATCAGCCGGCAGCCATGAAGAAGTGGACAGGTTGGCTGATCTGGCTTTGCAGGCAGGCGGAAAGCCTTCCGGCGCGGCGCAGGAAATGGACGGAATGTATGTGCGCGGTTTTGAAGACCCTGACGGTCACCTGTGGGAAGTGGCGTATATGCAGATTCCCGATAAGTAACCCGCTTTCTCCATTTCCGGAAAACAAAAAAGGGCGCAACCCGGCGTGGATTGCACCCTGGAGAAGGAGAGATCGAATCTTGTTCTAGAATTTCTGCTTGAGGCGGGCGGATTTACCCGTGCGCTCGCGCAGGAAATACAGCCGCGCCCGGCGCACCTTGCTGTGGCGGTCTACGACCACTTTGTCAAGCCGGGGGGAGCGCATCAAGAAGGTGCGTTCGACCCCGATGCCATTGCTGGCAACGCGCCGCACGGTGAAGGTTGAAGTTGCGCCGTTGTTGTGTACGAACAGGACCGTGCCTTTAAATTCCTGCACGCGTTCCCGGGCGCCTTCCTTGATTTTTACATGCACGCTCACACCGTCTCCGACGCGAAGCTGCGGAACATTCGGGTTGACCGGGGGTTCAATTGCTTTTATTAACTCGCTCATGGCATCAATCCTTACAATAATTTCATCATAATTGCGTTCAAAGCGGGGTAACGCGAAGCGAGATTATATCACGAACTTCCCAGAGCGTACAGGACAACGCGTTTTTCTCGAAGCAGGTTATTTGAACAAATTTAATCAATGCAGCTGCGCAAAGATTGGGGAAAAAATTGGCGCTGAAAACCTATAAACCAGCCGGGGGTGGAGAGAACCTTAAAATATTTCAAGTGTAGTTGACAAGTGCTGGTATGCCCAATATACTACCACTATCGGTGAGCGCTTATGCTGCTTCAAACAGGAGAACCAGCCCTGGCGGCCTGCTCCTTTCCGAAAGAGAACTGAGCAAAAAATTTAACGGAAGCCGGACACCCGCGCCTTTCACAAGCGGGCGCGATGGAGAAGACCGCTGCAGGCATGAGGCCGAGTCGGTGATTGAGGAACACAGAATGAGGAATTGTACCCGGATCGGCTTTTCTTCCATTTACTGTGCCAGCAGGCGTCCCCCCTGACATGCCGCACCACGAACAAGTTGGTCTGATCAAACTTTTTTGAAAAACAGGAGAAAAAACATGAAAACGGTGTTTAAAATTTCGGTAATATTTGTTGTGCTGTCGCTGCTCATGTTGGCATGTGTGCCGGTGGCAACCCCGGCCGCCGCGACAGAAACACCAAAGCCGCCACCCGAGAAGCTCAAAGTAGCGATGCTAATCCCGGGCGCAATTGATGACGGGGGATACTATCAGGCCGGTTATGACGGCTTAATGCGGATCAAGGATGAACTGGGGGCAGAGGTAAGTTACATCAATAACATCCCCACAGAATTGGAACCTTTGAGCGCGGCTTTGGAAAAGTTAGCCGAATCCAAACCAGATATGATCATGTCTCATGGGGGCATAACTGCTGATGCAGTAGCCGCGGTAAGCAAAAATCATCCGGATATTCAATTCGTGCTTTCCCAAGGGGGGATAAAAGATACCAACCTTTCTGTATACCAGGTTTCTTATGAGCAGGCTACATGGCTTGCCGGTGCAGCCGCGGGGTTATTAACAAAAACCAACGTGGTCAGCCATATTTCCGGCAAACGGGTTGCGGGCGGGGTTAAATCGCGAAACGCCTTCGCGGATGGATTGAAATACACGAATCCTGAAGCCACCTTCCTCACCACCTTCACAGGAGACCTCAATGATGCCGATCTGGCAAAACGCACTGCGCAGGCACAGATTGATGCAGGATCGGATATTATTTTTGCCATGCTTAACGATGCAATGCCTGGCGTAACTGAAGCGGTTAAAGAGAACGGCATCCGTCAGGTTGGGGACGTCCATGACTTTTGCGCAACCGACCCGGACGTTTTTCAGATTTGCGCACTGGAAGATATCGGGTTAGGCCTGGTGGAAGCGGCAAAAGCTTATCAGGCCGGTACTTTTGAATCCAATGTCGTGAAAAACTTTGGGTTGGAAACCCCGGGCGCAGTTGGGGTGTCTTTCGCTTCAGATGTGCCGGAAGAAGTCAAAGTAAAAATTGATGAACTGAAACAAAAGATCACCAACAAAGAGATTGTGGTCAGCACAGAATATGATGGCCCTGAGTTCGAAATTCCCGTTGCCGCCAAACTGAAAGTCGCCATGATTATCCCCGGGAAAATTGATGATGGCGGATTTATGCAGGGCGGTTATGAAGGGCTTATGAAAATCAGGGATGAACTGGGGGCGGAAGTAGAATATATAGCAGATATTGAACCAAAGCTTGAAGTACTTAAAGAAGCCATTGATAAACTGGCGCAGGGTAATCCCGACTTGCTCATGGCTCACGGCGGGCAAAATGCGGCCGCAATGCAGGAAATGAGTGTTAAATATCCAAAAATTCAGTTTGTTGTCCTGCATGGCAACGTGAAGGGCCCCAATCTTTCCAGTTATGGTGTCCTGGAAGAACAGGCAACCTGGCTTGCAGGCGCTGCAGCCGGCTTGCTCACGAAAACCAATGTTGTAGGGCATATGTCCGGTTTGCGGGTGCCCGCTGGTGTAAAGGCTCGAGGCGCTTTTGCGGATGGATTAAAATATACCAATCCAGGCGCTACTTTCATCACCAACTTTTCCGGTGACTTGAATGATCAGGCGCTGGCGGAAAAAATTGCAAAAGCGGAAATTGATAAGGGCGCAGATCTTATCTTTGCGATGCTTAATGATGGCATGCCGGGCGTTACAAAAGCCGTGGTTGAAGCAGGAATCCATCAGATTGGAAATTCCAAAAACAGAACCGCCACCGAGCCAGAGATCTTCATAATTTCTGCGTTGACCAATGTCAGCCTCAGCAGTTTCACTGCAGCTTCTGACTTTGTAAAAGGAACCTACCAGCCTGATGTAATCCATCCCATTGGCATTGAAACGGAAGGAGCCATTGGCATTGCAATGGCAGATTATGTGCCGGAGGATGTAAAGGCCAAGGTAAAGGAACTTGAGCAGCTTCTGGCTGACGGAAAAATCCAAGTAAACACTGACTATAGTGGGCCGGAATTTGAATTGAAGTAAGATTTTGAAACGCGAGGGCTGCCTGGATAAGTGATCGGGCAGCCCTTCATTTTTTTTATAGAGACTCTGAGGCAACCGGGGGATGAGAGAAAAACCTGTCCGGCTTTTAAAAAATCTATTCCTTCTCCGACAGCAGCGCTCTGCGTTTCATTGCCATTGAAATGGCGTTCGTCAGTTCTTCAAAGTTCACCGGTTTGAAGACATATCCATCCGCCCCCAACCGGATCGCCTCTTCCACCATGATCTCATCGCTCTCCGAGGTGACCATGACGATCGGCAAGGTTTTCCAGGCACTCTGCCGGCGGATGTACTTGAGCAGCTCGATGCCGCTGGTCTTGGGGATGTTGATATCCACAAACAGGATGTCCGGGCGGTTGTTTTCCATCAGTGCCTTCGCCGGCGCGCGCGCGTCACCGAAGGCTTCCACCTCATATCCCAATATCTTTAACATCATGGAAAGAGCTGTGCGAACCACCTCCACATCATCAACCACCCAGGCAATTTTTTTCATGGCTCACTCCAATTGTGTTTTTAAAGCCTGTGCAATCTCTTCCGTGATGCCCCTCACTTCGGTGAGGTCTTCCGTATCCGCATCCCGAATTGCCTCAATCGAGCCAAAGTGTTTCAACAGCGCCCGCCGCCGGACAGGGCCAATCCCGGGGATGACATCCAGCCGCGACGCCAGCCCTTCCCTGCCGCGCCGGTTTCGGTGCGCCGTAATCGCAAAGCGGTGCGCTTCGTCACGAATGCGCTGCAGGAGGTACAGCCCCTGTGAGTTACGCGGCAGCAATAGCGCATCCTTGCGGTTGGGCAAAAACAGCTCTTCTTCCTGTTTTGCCAGCCCCATCACAGCAATCTGTCCAATTAGATTGAAGCGCTCCAGAACAAGCACCGCCCGCCCAAGCGGACCTTTACCGCCGTCAACAATCAGCAAGTCCGGCAAAATTGAAAACGCCAGGTCAATTTTCTTGCCGGGCGACTGGTCTTCCTGCGCTGCCTGCCAGCGGCGGAAGCGCCGGGTGAGCGTTTCTTCCATGCTGGCAAAATCATCCGGCCCGGTTACGGTTTGGATATTGAAGCGGCGATAGTACTTCTTGCTGGGGACTCCCTGCTCAAAAACAACCATGCTCCCCACCGCTGCCGTCCCCTGCGTGTTGGAGATATCATAACATTCGATGCGGTTGGGTGGTTCAGGCAGTTCGAGCGCCTTTTGCAGTTCAGCCAGTGCTTCGCTCTGCCGGTTCGTGTCCTGCTGCCACTGTGAGCGCAGCGCCTGGAGCGTTTCGATGGCATTATCCGTTGCCATTTGCACCAACTCTTGTGATGTCCCGTTGTGAGGGACAACCAGTTCCACCTTTTCGCCGCTGCGGCGCGTGTTCAGCCATTGCTTGATGATCTGGGCTTCCTCAATATCATTGGGCAGCAAAACTTCGGGCGGCACGATGGCAGCTTCGGCATAGAATTGTTTAATAAACTCCGCCACCACCTCACTATCAGCCTCTTCCTCCGTCCCTTCCAGGATGAAGTACTCGCGGCCGATGAGTTTGCCGCCCCGAATAAAAAACACCTGCACACAAGCCTCTCCATCGGAACGCGCCATGGCGATCACGTCCGAATCCTTTTGTTCGTCAGAGAGCACTTTCTGCCGTTCAACCACTTTTCCAATCGCGTGGATCTGATCGCGCAGCGTGGCCGCTTTTTCGAACTGCAATTTCCCGGCGGCAGTTTCCATTTCGCGTTGCAGGCGCTCAACAATCGGGGCAGTGCGCCCTTCCAAAAAGCGGCACAAATCGTCAATCATCTGCCGGTAAGTCTGCTGATCCACCGCGCCGATACACGGCCCGCTGCACAATTTAATATCGTAATACAGACACGGCCGGGCATCCTTGCCGGTGATCTCGCGGTCGCAAGTCAGGTAGGGGAAAATTCGCCGCAGCACATCCAGCGTTTGGTGCACAGCCCACACACTGGTATAAGGCCCGTAATAGCGCGAGCCATCCTTGACCATCTGCCGCGTCACAGTCACTTTTGGAAAAGCGTCCGCCCAGTGTACTTTAATGTAAGGATAGCGCTTGTCGTCCTTCAGGCGAATGTTATAGCGCGGCCGGTGCTTCTTGATCAGATTCATCTCAAGGATCAGCGCTTCCAGTTCGGAGCCGACTACGATCCACTCGATATCGGTAATGTTGCGCACAAGCTGCCTGGTTTTATAGTCGTGCTCGGCGCTGGTATGAAAATAAGAGCGCACCCGGCTGCGCAGGTTGATCGCCTTGCCCACGTAGATAACATGGTTGTTGCAATCTTTCATGATATAACAGCCCGGCTTTGCCGGCAGGGTATCCAGAATGCCCTGGAGATGTTCAGAAGAGCATGCCATGGTTAAATTGTATCACGCAAGAGTGGGCGTGTTCGTTGCAACTGCGCAAGGATGGGGGAAAAATTGGCGCTGAAAACTTATAAGCCGGCCGGGTGTGAAGAGAACCTTAAAATATTCCAAATGCTATTGACAAGCGTTGGTATGCCCAATATAATACCAGTATAGGCGGGCACATGATGTTACTTCAAAAAATTGAACAACCCAAATACGAAATTATCGCACAAGAAATAAAAGATTCTATCGAGCGGGGAGAGCTAACCCCTGGCGACCTTCTCCTTTCCGAAAGAGAACTGAGCGAAAAATTTAACGTAAGCCGGACATCCGCACGGAAAGCTTTAGCCGTACTGGCGGGAATGGGATTGATTGAAATCACACCCCGGCATGGCGCGGTGGTCTGCGGGATAAATCCGGACCAATTGGCAACCTCCTTTACACGCATGATTGTAAAGAACCGCGATTATGTCGGCCATCTCTACGAAGTGCGCAAAATCATCGAAGTGCAGGCGGCAAAACTGGCTGCTTCACGCTGCAACAATGATGATATTACACAACTTTGGAAAGTTTTTCAACAATCCACAGCCGATATTAAGGCCGGGCAAGACCCCCACCAAGCCGATATCAACCTTCATGCCGCAATTGCACAGTTGACAAAAAACCCCTTTTTTAATGAGGTATTAACTGCGCTGGTCTCCTCTTTAATGGAGGTTTTCGCTGTGATTTGGAAAACGCCCCCTGGAGAACAGGAGGAAAATCCCATCAAATTATTTGTCGGTCAGCATCAAGAAATCGTTGAGGCAATCGCAGACCGGGATCCCGATAGGGCTGGCGCGGTCATGGAAGCCCATATTGACCATTCTTCCCGCCGTTTGCAGAAGATCTTACGGGAAGAAGCATTCCGGCAATCCATCAGTGGAAAATAATATGCACCTCTCTGAGCACGAATCGCCTAAGGGGAAAAAAGTCTCTCTTTTTATCACCTGCATGGGTGATATGCTTTATCCGGAAACAGGCATGTCCGTCGTGGAAATACTGGAACATTTAGACATGGAAGTGGATTTTCCGGCAGAACAGACCTGTTGCGGGCAGCCAGCTTACAACGCAGGATATTGGAAAGAAGCAAAAAAAGTTGCCGAGACTTTTCTGGATGCCTTTGAGGAATCTTCTGTCATTGTCACTCCTTCAGGTTCGTGCGCAGCAATGGTAAGAGAGATCTACCCAAAGCTCTTCAAAGATGACCCCAAAAACCTGCCCAGAGTGGAGCGGATTAAGCGAATTACCTGGGAGTTCACGGAATTTATCGTGGAAGGTCTGGGAATTGAAAATTTAAACCTTCGTTTACCCAAACACACTGTTTTTGCTTTCCATGATTCCTGCCACAGTCTGCGCCACACAGAATCGAAGAGCGCTTCTCGAACGCTGATGGCCAATATTGAAAACGCTGAAGTCGTTGAGCTTGAAAGTGCGGAAACCTGCTGTGGTTTTGGAGGGGTTTTCAGCGTGAAGATGGCCGATTTGAGCGGCGCGATGTTGAAAGACAAATTGGATTCAATCCTTGCCTGCCCTGCAAAAGTATTATGCGGCGATATCAGTTGTATGGCTCATATCAACGGCGGTTTAGCCCTGAGAAATTCAGACGTTCGGATGCAGCACCTCGCCGATTTTCTTGCCGGTTCGCTTAAAAATAATGAAAATTCAATCTAATCACTTTGGGCAGGAAGCCGCAATAAATCTTAAAGATGAAGCGTTGGCTTTTGCCGTTAAAAAAGCGACCCGCAAGGCTTTTGATGGCCGCCTTCAAGCGATGGCGGAAATCAGCACAGAGCATGGGGAACAAATCCGCATGCAGGCTGCCAGTGCAAAACGCCGGGTGCTGGAAAACCTGCCCGCTCTTCTGGAGCTGGCTGAACAACGTATGACAGAAAACGGCATGCAGGTCTTGTGGGCGAAAGACGAAAGTGAAGCCTGCGAGCTTGTGCTGGAAATTGCCAAGGATCATCAAGCAGGTCAAATCGTTAAAGGCAAGAGCATGCTCACCGAGGAGATTGGATTAAACGACGCCCTGCAGAAAGCCGGGGTCTCTGTTCTTGAAACCGATCTGGGTGAATATATCCTGCAGCTCAACCATGAATATCCCAGCCATATCGTCACCCCCGTTTTGCACAAAACAAAAGAGAGTATTCGCGATCTGTTCATTAAGGAAACAGGGATGCCCTTCACGAACGACGCCGGACAAATTGCCGGGCATGCCCGCAAATTATTGCGGAACGCCTTTTTAACTGCTGATATGGGCATTACGGGCGGAAACTTCATTGTTGCAGAAACCGGCACACTTTGCCTGGCGACAAATGAGGGAAATGGAAGAATGGTAACATCCCTGCCCCGCATTCATGTTGCTTTGGTAGGCATTGAGAAAATCGTTGCCACGATGGAGGATTTTGCCACGCTGACGCAAGCCCTATCGCGCAGCGCCACAGGGCAAAAAATAACCGTATATACCAATATGATCAACGGGCCCCGGCGGCCAGAGGATCAGGATGGCCCGGAAAAGGTGTTTGTAATTTTTGTAGACAACGGCCGCAGCAAGATCTATGCCTCCAAGTACGCAGAAGCATTGGCATGCATTCGCTGCGGCGCCTGCCTGAACGCCTGCCCTGTTTATCACCAGATTGGCGGGCACCCATATGGTTGGGTGTATCCCGGGCCTATTGGTTCGATTATCACTCCTTTGATGAAAGGGTTGGAAAATGCTTCTCCGCTGCCGTATGCCAGCAGTTTGTGCGGCGCCTGCAAGGTAGCCTGCCCGGTGGATATTGATATCCCCCGTATGCTGCTGGAACTCAGGAACGACCTGGTGGAAACGAAATTATCTGCTCCAATGATGAATTTCATGATGAAGGCCTGGATGATTGTGATGGCCTCCAAACTGGGTTATTCTCTTTCAGGAAAAGCAGCCGCGTGGTTCACAAACCTCTTCCCCATCCAAAAAATCTTACCGCCGCCTTTCAATGGGTGGGCTAAATACCGGCAATTCCCTCAATTTTCCAACCGGTCTTTCCATTCAATGTGGAAAGAAAAGGCAAAAAAAGATGGATAGCAAGCAGAAAATCCTCAAGACATTAAAGGGATCGGCTGTTTCGTTTCCTGACCGGACAGCCCCGCCAGAATACCTTTCTGTAACGTCCCTGCCGGATACGGCTCGTCCTGCACTTGTAGAGAAATTTATTGCAGAGGCTGCCTTGCTCAACGTCCACACCCATAAACCTGCGGACAACCCGAATGCAATTGACGCCGTGCTTGAAATAATTGGCGGCGAACAAAAAATCATGGCCTGGAATTTTGATTATATCCCCCTCCCAGGGTTGGCGGAAAAGCTCCAGCACGTGCATATTGAAACCACAAACATTTCAGAACCCTCCATAAATGTTGGAATCACCGGGGCAGATGCAGCGCTCGCGGCAACGGGCAGTCTCATTTTATACAGCGGGAATGGGAAACCCAGGGGCATATCATTGCTGCCTCAAAAGCATATCGCCATTCTTCGAGAAGACCAAATTTATCCAAACTTTGAAGCCTGGATACAACAGCAAAAAGGCAATAACCGCAATTCCCTCCGACACATCAGCAATATTGTTGTCATATCCGGCCCGAGCCGGGCGGCCGATATTGCGATGGAACAGATTATTGGAATGCATGGACCTGGTGAGCTCCATATCATTCTTCTGCCATAGAACAAAATCCAAACCAAATCAAAGGTCCATTGTATCGGTTCAGATTATTGGTTAAACATTGGAAGTGTCAGGGAAAGCAGACAGATGGCTTAAAGCACCCATCCAAATACTTAAACCAATAACCTGAGAAAGGAGAAAAATATGTAGGAATTGTCCAGTGGACAAAAATTATTACCGTTATCAGAATAAACTGTGTTGCACTAAATCTTATAAAAAAGTATTTCGGAGGAAAAACGCATGTCTGTTGATCGTGGTCAAGAACGAAAAGTTGAGTTTCTGGGTGGAGCAAGCGTTGATGGCGCTCCTGTAGCTTATGTTATTGTCCTGGCGTCAGTTGTGTTAGCATTATCGTTCATCCCATTCTCTGTAGTTGTGGCTGCAGGCGGCACCTTCCCAATGGCTCAAGGGATTCTCCCGCTGGTTGGCTGGATTCTGGGACCAATTGCCGGGGCAATTGCCAATGTCGTGGGCACTATTTTGGCCATCTTCCTGGCGCCGCATACGGCAAGCATACCGGTGATGAATATTGTGGGAGCGATTATTGCAGGGTTGGCTGCCGGATCAATGGTAACTGATGGGCCGCGTAAAAGATGGTGGATCCCTATTTCTGTTATCCTGGTCATTTCATGGCTTCTTTTCGTTGGGCGCGGCGTTCTCGTTAACGGCGTCGGGCTTTGGCCCGCCTTTGCACAATCGTTCATTGATTGGTCAGGAATACTATTGTTTATCCTGCCGACGCGTGTGCTGGTTGGGAAATGGCTGACAAGCAAGAACATGGGGCTGGTTGCTCTGGGGTTGTTCCTGGGCACATGGATCGTGGCTGGAGCCTATCATGCCGTGCAATCTCCAATTGCCTATTGGGTGTTAAATTTCCCTGAAGAAGTCTGGTATATCCTGATTCCGATTCTTCCAGTTGAGCATTTATTCCGCTGCCTGATTGGGATGGTAATTGGAACCGGCGTGATTGCTGGTTTACGGGCGATTGGGCTCGTAAAACCGAAGCATGCGATTTACTAAATAATCATAAGTTCAGAAGGACATCGCCTCAAATTAAAATGGTTTTTTAAATATGGGCGATGTCCTTCATAAGGTACCCTCATATGGCAAACAAAATTGCGGCTATCGATAATATTTCGTATATGTATCCGAGGTCGGAAGATTTTGTCCTGGACAGGATTTCCTTGGATATTTATGCTGGTGAATTTCTCGGGCTGATCGGTCCAACCGGCGCCGGTAAAACCACGCTTTGCCTCGCGCTGAATGGAATTGTGCCCCAGTTTTATGGCGGGCGCTTCTATGGAAACATCCAGATTGCCGGCATGGATACGCTGCACCACCCCATCAGCAAGCTTGCCCGGTATGTAGGGGAGGTGTTTGAAGACCCCGAAACACAGCTCGTTGCCACTTCGGTGCAGAATGAAATTGCATTTGCAATGGAAAATTTAAAATTTGACCGCGAAGAGATCCTGGCGCGCATTCCAGAAGTGTTGGCAGCAGTCCGGCTGGAAGGCACCGAACAAAAACATCCGGCAGAGCTCTCGGGCGGGCAAAAACAGCGCCTGGCAATTGCCGCCGCCCTGGCTGTCCAGCCGGATCTAATGGTCCTGGATGAACCTACTTCCCAATTGGATCCGGTCGGCGCGGAAGAAGTTTTTTCCACGGTGCGTGAATTAAACCGGCATCTCGGTAAAACAATTGTGATGGTGAGCCATGCAGCTGAGGAAATGGCCGAATTCGTTGACCGCCTGGCCTTTCTTTCGCATGGGGAGCTGATTGCCTGTGGAACACCGGAAGAGATTTATTCCGATATTGAATTATTGACCAAAAATGATTTACGACCACCCCAGGTGGCCAGCACTTTTTATCTCATCAATCAAAAAACAAACCGCAAGATTGCCGATGTCCCAGTCCAGTTGGATAAAGGCAAGGATGAGATCGTAAAGATTGCAAAAATGGCGGAATTTGACCTGTCTTCTCCTCTGCCTGACCCCAAAAAGTATTCAAATGTCCCACTCTTTTCGGTGAAAGACCTCAAACATGTTTACCCGGATGGCACAGAGGCTTTGCACGGCATCTCTCTGGATATTTGTGAGGGCGAATACGTATTAATTATCGGTCAAAACGGGGCTGGCAAGAGCACACTGGTCAAGCATTTCCTGCACCTGTTATCGCCAACTTCTGGCACAGTAACGGTTGCCGGTAAAGATTTGGAAAAATATACTGTTGGAGATCTGGCGCGCCGGATCGGGTATATTGCCCAAAACCCGGATTACCAGATCTTCAATGCAACTGTGGAAGAAGAAATTTCGTTCGCGCTGAAGAATCTTGAATTTCCTGCCGAAATCGTTAAAGAGCGCACAGAACACAGCCTGGAATCGATGGGTTTAACCCAATTTCGAGACCGGCATCCTCTTTCTCTGCCAAAAGGAGACCGGGCGCGCGTTGTGATTGCTGCAATCCTCGCAATGCAGCCGGAGATTATCATTTTCGATGAGCCGACAACCGGTCAGGATTATCGCGGGGCGCGTTACATCCTCGAACTCAGCCGCCAGCTTCATGAGATGGGCAAAACCGTCATTGTTATCACTCATCATCTATACCTGATGCCAGGATATGCCGAGAGGGCGATTGTAATGGGAAAAGGCACAATCTTAATGGATGGTCCCATACGCGACGTGTATCATCGGACTGAGCTTCTGGGCAGCACATTTCTGACGCCGCCGCAGGCTGTTCTACTTTCTCAGGAGCTTGGAAATTTAAATGGACGCGAATACCCATTTTTGACGCCGGAAGAACTGTCAGAACGGGTGATACTCAAGAACAGGGAAGTGTGATATGGCGATGCTGAAATTTCAAACAGTGGGGCGCGATTCCTTCTTCACAAAACTTGACTTCCGGCCCAAGCTATTGATGATCGTAGTAATTTCGATCATCGCCTTTGTATGGGAAAACCCGATCATGGTGGGGGCGCTTGCCATTTTAATCATCGTATCCTGCTTGCTGGTCGGCGTCCGATGGAGTTATATCCGCACCATTTTGCTGATTATGCTCCCATTTTATATCATTTTGCTGCTGACTCACGGTTTTTTCAACGTTGATCAAGTCAAAACAATCCTGGGCGTCAAAGAATTGAAACCCATGGTTGTCATCCCTGACAACTGGTGGTTGATTGGAGGGGGCACAATAACCTGGGAAGGCTTCTTCTATGGCATCACCATAATTTTTAAGACGCTCTGTTTGACACTGATCATCCCGCTGGGAATTTTTACAACAGAAGTGGACAATATGATTGTGGGGATGGTGCGCTCAAAAATCCCGTACAAGATCGCTTTTATCTTTTCTTCCACATTGCGGTTCTTCCCGCTTTTGTTCCAAGAGATCCAGAATATTATTGAGGCACAGCGGTTACGGGGCCTGGCCATGGAGAAAATGGGGCCGGTCAAACGCGTACGGGTCTATTCGAAAGTGGCAATCCCTCTCATCCTGGGCGCGATGGTCAAATCACAGCAATTAGAGGTGGTCTTACAATCCAAGGCCTTTTCCGGCGATTCGGACCGCACCTATATCCACCAATCCATCCTGCACCGGTTGGATTGGATATTGATCGCAGTTTTTTTGCTGTTTTTTATTGTCTCGCTCGTATTGTATGTTGGGTTTGGCATAGGGAAATTTTTCAGCCCTGTCTAGACAGTCTATAAGAATTTTATACCCACAAATACAAAAAATCTCTACTCAGGAGTAAAAATGAACAAGACGAAAGCACTCTCTTTGCAGGACCTGTCCACAGCCCAGGTTGCCCAGCTGGATCCTGCTGAATGGCTGGTGGTCTGGCCGATTGGCTCGCTCGAACAACACGGGCCGCATCTTCCCCTCGGCACAGATACGTTTGTTCTGGATGGCATCGTACAACAGGCGCGCCTTGAATTGGGAAGGGAGTTTCGCGGACTGTTTATTCCTACAATGACCATCGGAAAAAGCCCGGAACACTTGGATTTTGTAGGCACTTTATCTTTTAAGCAAGAAACATTGTTGGGCATGACCACGGATATTGTCCACAGTCTCGCCCAGCATAAATTCAGCCGTTTTGTCTTTGTCAATGGGCATGGGGGAAACACGTATTTGCTCGCAGATCTGGCTTATGAATTGCGCCAGCGGTATCGTGTAAAAGCTTACACGCTTGAAGTATGGAGTCCGGCGTTTTTTGATCAGGTGATCAACAAGGTCTTCCCAACACTGGAAGAGCAGGATGGGCACGCCGGGGCTGTCGAGACATCTTTGATGCTCCACCTGCGCCCGGAACTCGTTGGCCCCATTCCCAAGGGGCATTTCCCTCCAGAATTCAACACACCCGTACCCTACGGCTGGCTGTCTTCCGATTACAATACCCAGGGCGCATTTGGCGATCCGTCCCAGGCAAGTGCAGAATCCGGCAGGAAGATATTTGAAATGGCCACGGCGGAAACCTGCAGGCTGCTGCGTGCCGTCTACGACGCAAGTGGTTAGGCGTTTTATCCCAATTCTCAAAACGAATCACACCAACGGGCGCAGCATATTCCATAAGGCCATGCTGCGCCCGTTTTCTTTGATTGCACCGTCTTTTTTTGTAAATTTAAGCCGCAACATCCATTCGTCCTTTAACAATTGAACATGGAGAGGATACCGGCGGCGGCTTCCATGCGCCCAACTTGTCTGGCCAGATAAACACCCGCACATTTCTGTTGAGGCTCAGCAATTTACAGAAAGAATGTTACACCAACAATGTATTGTATCTTGTTTTTATTATTATCAATATTTTTGTATAATGATAACAATAATTTCCTTATTATCACTTGTGAGAAGATGGAATGAACCCTGAAGATTTCCAGGAAACTATAAGCGGGCATTTAATCTCCATCCCCGAGGGGGGATTTGCCTATGTGCCTAATCCACTTCCGCCGAGGAATCTGACCTGGGATTCCGGGTTGATCGAGGTGCTCTCGCTTGCTGACCGCGCTTTAGGGGAATTGGCTGGTATAGGCAGATCATTACCCAATCCACATTTGTTGGTGCGCCCGTTCCTCAGACGTGAGGCCGTCCTTTCTTCCCGGATTGAAGGAACGCAGGCATCGCTTGCAGATGTGCTGGCCTTTGAAGCAATCCAATTGCCGCTTTTTGACGCCCCGCATGACGTGAGAGAAGTACATAATTATGTACGCGCTTTGGAATATGGCCTCGAGCGGATGAGCAGCTTACCCGTAAGTTTACGCTTGATCTGTGAATTGCACGGCATTCTTCTGGAAGGGGTGCGTGGGGAACAGTTCCGAGCGGGTGAATTCAGACAAGGCCAGAATTTTATTGGTCCTCCGGGGGGCAGCCTTGCCACGGCCACCTTTGTTCCGCCCCCACCCAAAGAAATGATGGAGACATTGCAGCAATTGGAGTTGTATATCAATGAAGCCTCCAATCTTCCTCCACTGATCCGTTTGGGCATAATCCATTATCAATTTGAAGCCATCCATCCTTTTCCAGATGGCAACGGACGGTTGGGCCGGCTGTTGGTTCCTTTACTCCTGTGCGCCTGGAATTTGCTGCCTCAGCCTTTATTGTATTTGAGCGCTTTTTTTGAAACCAACCGGCCTGATTATTATGCCAATTTGCGCGGCGTTTCCGAGAAAGGGAATTGGAATGCCTGGCTGAGCTTTTTCTTATCCGGTGTTTCCTCTCAAGCAATTGATGCGGCCGCGCGTGTCAAACGTATCAACGATCTGCGGGAGAATTATCGCCAGCGCTTCCAGCAGGGGCGCTCTGCAGCTCGTTTACTCCAGGTTGTGGATCTGCTTTTTGCCCGGCCACTCATTTCTGTTCGCACGGTTGAAGAGGAACTGGCCTTGCCTTATCCAACTGCTGAACGTTATATTGATGAGTTGGTGAAACAGGGGATCCTGGAGGGCACTGGCAAGGCGCGTAATCGAGTTTTTCGAGCGAATGAGATATTACAGGTCATTGAAAAGAGTGTCTAAAGCTAACAAAATGCCAAGCTGACCTATAATAAATGGGGTAAATATTTCTATAATCTCCGACAAAACCAAACATTATGACATATAACGAAGAAGACACAAAACTACATCTCATAACACCCACTTTACAAAAGGCCGGTTGGGTTGGACCACGAATCACCATGGAATATCCGATCACTGCTGGTCAGATTGTCCTCCAGGGTGATGGACATCAGAAACTTCAACCTCAAAAAGCCGACTACCTGCTTCGGTATGGTGAGGCACTTCCCATTGCAGTTGTAGAAGCTAAAGATGAGGATCATGCGATTGGTGCCGGTTTGCAACAGGCAATGGGCTACGCGGAGAAACTTGGTCTATTGTTTGCTTATTCCTCCAATGGGCATGGTTTTGAGGAATGGGATTTCACTTCGAATACACAACGCTCTCTAGGAGTAGATGAGTTTCCTACCCCCGATGAACTATGGAAAAAATTATGTGACTACCGAATTCTCGATGCAAATCGACCGGTAAATCCACTTTTACAGCCGTATTGGCGGGACCCAACGGGCAAGAAGATGATGCGCTACTACCAGGAAGTAGCGGTAAATCGCACTATTGAATCACTTCTAAAAGGTCAAAACCGGATTTTATTAAACCTTGCTACTGGAACAGGAAAAACCTTCATTGCCTTCCAGATTGTGTGGAAATTAATTAAATCTGGTTACTTTGCGAATAAACGTGTCTTGTTTGTAGCTGACCGGGTGGTATTGAGAAGTCAGGCTTATAACACTTTTGAACCCTTCAAAGAGGGAACAGGCGATCCACGCGCAGAGATCAATGGTGGTAATGATATCCTCAAAGGTCGCCAAATTTATTTTGGAATATACCAGGGTCTTTATGCTTCCACACCAGAAGGGTTACGGGCATTTGAGCAATTTCCAAATGATTACTTTGACCTGATCATTATTGATGAATGCCATCGCAGCGGTTTTGGAACATGGAATGAAATATTAAAACATTTTCCAAATGCAATACAGTTGGGTATGACAGCAACCCCAAAACGCACGGACAACATAGATACATTTCAATATTTTGGAGAACCGCTCTTCACTTATTCTCTGGGCCAAGGAATTGATGATGGTTTTCTAGCTAATTACAAAATTCATAAAGCAAAAACCGATCTGGATATCGAAGGATTGACTCTCGAAAAGGTCATTAAGGAAGGTGCTACTGTTGAAATTCCGCCAGATGCAGCCCCAAAGGACCATTATTCCACACCAGACTTCGAACGCCAGGTCACGATGCCGGATCGCGTTCGCCTTCATTGCGAGCATTTGACGAAATTGCTACGAATTTATGGCCGAATGGAGAAAACCATTGTTTTCTGTGTCAGCCAGGAGCACGCATTAGAAGTCAGGGATACCTTGAATCGGCTCAATCGTGATCTGAACGTTTCAAATTATTCTGTACGCATTGTTTCTGAAGAATCAGATGCCCAAGCCCTTTTAGAAAAATTTCAGGCGGTTGAAAAGCCAACGCCAGTGATTGCCACAACAGTAGATTTATTAAGCACTGGCGTTGATGCCCCCAGCGTGCGCAACATTGTTTTTTTCAAAACAATTACATCGCCAACAGTTTTCAAGCAAATTATTGGCCGCGGTAGCCGATTGTGCGAAGACACCGATAAATATTGGTTCCGAATTATTGATTATACCGGTGCAACTGATTTGTTCGACGATTGGGATAAACCGACCCCACCACCCACTGGCGGCGCAACAACTACCGGCCCGCGAGTCTGCTGGTTGGGGGGAAAGGTGATTTCTGAAGACACCGGCACCGCAATACCCGATGCAGTAATCACAGTCCAATTGGGGCCGAATGAGATTATGCAACAGCGGACAGGCTCGGATGGGCAATTTTTATTTTCGGAATTGCCGGCAGGCGAGGTAGTTGTAACTGCATCAGCTTATGGACACAAGAAAATCCAAACGACGATAACCATTGCTCAGGGTACTCCCTCCATACTACCAATACAACTCAAACCCAGCCAACCCCCTAAGGGAAAAATGATCCGGGTCAGCGGATTAGAAGTTCACATCGTGGATGAAAAATATGAGGAACGGGACGCCCAAGGCAACCTGGTTTCCCCGCAAGATTACCTAAAAAAAGTCCGCAAAGAGATCATCCAGGTTTGTTCCTCATTATTGGAACTACGAAGCCGCTGGTGCGATCCAGAGAGACGAAAAGCATTGCTACATCAGCTAGAAGAGCATCAGATTGCGCTTGATGTATTAACCGAAATTCTCAAGCGACCGGATGTGGATAGTTATGATCTTTTGGCGCATATTGCTTTTGATGAGAATATGCACAGCCGAGAGGAGCGGGCGGTTGCCTTGTTCAACCTTAACCAGCAATTTTTTGAAACATACAATGAAAATGCCCGGCGGATCTTGCACACCTTGATTGAACGGTACATCCAGGGTGGTTTGGATGAAATTTTGGACCCTGAGGTCTTCAAATTACCTCCAATCCGGCGCGAGGTAGGCCAGGTAGCTCCGTTATTTGGCGGTATGCGGCAGTTTGTGCAGGCGCGCAACACTTTGATTCAAAGACTTTATCAGTAAACCCCAGGAGAATTCATGCCAAACGACCTAGATGCACAATTCTGGCGAGCTTGCGATATCCTTCGCCGGGATGACAATACGCAGAGTTTATTAGATTATGTCGAGCAGATTTCATGGTTGCTCTTTCTCAAATCGCACGAGGATCAGGAAGATACCCGCGCGGATGAAGCTGAATACGCAGGTCAACTTTACGAACGGGTGATTGATGGTTTTTATCGCTGGTCTGTTTGGACCGGTGGACGGATTGAGCAGGCGCGCTCCTTATCATTGGAAGCTCAATCCGCCTTACGAACTTTACAAAAAAACCTGGTTGCCCTGGAAAGCTCGACGAAGAAAGATCCCCAAGAAATCAAGAACGCTCACCTGGCTCTTGAATCCGGGGAGCAAAAGGTACAAATAGCTTCTGAACGGGTTGAAACTGAACAGCAATTACAGCGCGATGCCCTCAAGCCATTAATTGAGAGCAGCGAAGAGGAAGACCGTTACATGGCAGAAGCGATCCTGGGCGGCTTGACTGGGAAAACTTTGATCCGTTTCCTGACCGATTATCTTTTTCCTCATTTGAGAGAATTATCCGGAACGGAAGAAAAAGCAGTCATCCGGCAGATCTTTGAGGAAGCGCCCTCAAAAATGGTGAAGGATGGTTTTATCCTGCGAGATGCCATTGCTGTGGTTGATACAATCGATTTTCACGCAGTTGAAAATATTCATACCCTCTCACATCTGTACGAGAGCTTGCTGGTTCGTATGGGGCGCGAAGGCGGTATGTCTGGAGAATTCTATACACCCCGCCCGATTATCCAATTTATGGTTGAGATGGTAGACCCCAAAATTGGTGAAACCGTCTATGACCCTGCCTGCGGATCAGCTGGCTTCCTGGTGGAAGCCTATGCACATATGCTGGAAAATCAGGTTTCTCTGACCACCCAGTTTAAGAAACTGCGTGATGCCACTTTTTATGGTCAGGAGAAAAAACCATTACCCTATCTTCTAGGTGTGATGAACACGGTATTACACGAGATTCCAGTACCGCACATTGTTCGCAAGAACACCTTATCGGACGATATCCGAAAGTACACCGAAAAGGATCGTTTCAATATCATCCTGACCAACCCGCCATTTGGTGGGACAGAAAATGTTGATTCAATCAAGGCCAATTTCCCTTACCCTTCATCTGCTACTTCGATTCTGTTTGTACAGCACATCATGCACCGCCTGCGCCGGGATGGCCGGGTGGGAATGGTGATCGATGAAGGGGTGCTGTTCAAATCCAGTGAGCGTGCTTATGTGGATACCAAGAAAGAGCTGCTGGAAGAATACAACCTGTATGCGATTGTTTCACTGCCGGCCGGGGTTTTTGCCAATGTGGTTTCCAGTGGCATGGGTCCCAAAACGGATTTATTATTCTTCGACCATTTGGGTCCCACCAAACAGATCTGGTACTACGAGGTCAGCACAGTGGGCTTCAGCCTGACTAAAACACAGAAACCAATCTCTGAAAACAATTTGCCGGACTGCCTGGAAATGTGGCGTGCATACCAGGCATGGTTGAAAGCGCCGGCGGAAGAACGTTCAGCCGAACCACCCCAGAATGAACGCTGCTGGATCGTTCCGGTGGAAGAGGTAGTGAAGAAAAATTTCGACCTGAGCGCTGCCAACCCCAAGCGCAAGAACGATTTCTCCCATCGTCCCCCTGAAGAACTGATCGCTGATATTGCTGATAAACAGGCGAGGATTTCAGAATTGATTGGAGAAATTCAGGAACTGCTGGCAGGAGAGGATAATCATGCTTAAGCAGTGGCCGCAAGTAGCACTAGGAGAAATTCTTGCAGAAAGAAATGAGACACCGGATCCGGCATTAGTTCGGACGGGAGAAATTCCCATAATCAGCAAAATCCGATTTTCGGATGGAGGTATCGAATACCGAACCAATTCCGAGACTAATACAAAAATGATTCTGATCCACCCGGGCGATCTGGTTCTTTCTGGCATCAATGCGATGAAAGGCGCTATCGCTATTTATCAACCCGAAATGTCTCAAAGAGCTGCAGCGACTATTCATTATGCGGCTTACGAGGTTAATAAAGAAAAGGCTGATATTCGCTACCTTTGGTGGTTGCTGCGCAGCCAATATTTTCAAGAAATTCTTTCTCAACAGGTACCGCAGGGAATCAAAACTGAATTAAAAGCCAAACGATTACTTCCTGTAGTTATTCCGTTGCCCTCGTTGAAAGATCAGCAGTGGATTGTGGGGAAGATCGTGGAAATTCTGGGAAGAGCCAAAGAAATTCTCATTTTGCAGGAACAAATAGAAGTTTCATCCCAAGATTTGATCCTCAATTTACATATGCAAAACTCAAATGATAACAAAATTCTTCTAGGAGATATTCTGGAATTACATGAAGAGCGGATACCCATCTCTGTTGGTATTCCTTATCCTCAGGTAGGTATAAAAGCTTTCGGGCAAGGAATGTTTCCGCGAGAGCCAGTAATGGGTGGAGAGACAACATACAAGCATTTCAATTATGTCTTTGAAGGTGCAATCGTTTTATCCCAAGTGAAAGGTTGGGAGGGGGCATTAGCCGTTTGCCCATCTCAACTGGTTGGATACTATGCATCACCTGAGTATCGTACATTTCGATGTAAACCAGATTACGCGATACCTGAATATCTTGCGTTTCTATTTGCAACTCCGTGGTTCTTTAACCAATTAAGTATATTTGCGAAAGGCATCGGAGGTAGAAGGAATCGCATTCATCCTGAACAGTTCTTGAGCCTTTCTGTGCCAATGCCTAACATTACGATGCAGGATAAAATATTGAAAGTTTTTAACAAACTGAATATAGTTAAATTTATTCATGCAGAGAGTTCACCAATATTTGATGCTTTTATACCCAGTATCCAAGATAAAGCGTTTCGAGGGGATTTACTATGACTCATGAGAAACCGCTAATTGAACAGCAGGGTAGGTTGTTCCATGATGATTTGGAATATGAAGAAAACCAAAGTGATCGTGAAAATCCACTTAGCTCAACGATAATTTATTCCACGGTTAAACCAGAAATGCTCTTATGGGGACGTCAGTATGCATACTTATCAATAAATGACGCTTCTCAAAGAATTGGAGTGCCTGTTGAAAAACTACGGGAATGGGAGAATGGCGGTTCATCCCCCACTGTAGTTCAATTACATAAAATTGCGCGAGTTTATAAACAGTTATTCGCCGTTTTTTACATGCAAAATCCACCAAAGCCTGCGAGTCTTCCGTTGAAAGATTTCAGAAGATTACCTTCTACGGGAATTTCAGAAATATCTTATGAGTTAGCCGGCGAGATTCGAACTGCGATTAATCGACGCGAAATTGCTGTTCGAATGATGGAGGAAATGGAAGAAGAACCTATCGAGTTCTCATTAACGGCTAATTTAAGCGAAAAACCTTCCGAGATTGCCGAAAAAGTGAGGAACCTTCTATTTTCTGATTTATCCAAAATCCCTTCGTTTGCAGATAAGTACAATGCCTTCCGATTCTTTAGAGAAAGACTGGAGCATTTAGGAATTCTCGTTTTTCAATCAAGCTCTGTTAGTGTCAGTGAAATGAGAGGTTTTTCTATATATGAACCTCAATTTCCAGTCATAGTAGTGAATAGAAAGGATGCACCAGCTGGTCGAATTTTCTCGCTATTTCACGAGCTAACGCATATTTTATTGCGGACTGCCGGGGTTTGTGAAATAGACCCTGACATCACTTTACCGCCAGAAAAACAAGAAGTTGAAGTATTTTGCAATAAGGTCTCTGCTGAAATTTTAATGCCCTATCAACTTTTTATTGAACATGCACAAAATAAATTGTCGATTAACGGAGATACTTTCTTTTCTGACCTCGTTATTCTTCAACTATCTAATGAATTCGGTGTTAGCAGAGAGGCAGTGGTAAGGAGATTACTTACTTTAGATTTAGTTTCCAAGGAATTTTATCAATTAAAAAGAGATCAATTTCTCCAGGAAATTCCCGATCAGACTAAACAAAAAAAATCGGAATCTAGGCCTATCTCTCCGGCCAAAACAATTGTCAGCTTGGCGGGAAGAACATATATTAGTTTAGTTCTTAATGCAATGGGGCAAAACCGTATTACATTAAATGATGCTTCAGGATTCCTTAATCTCCGCATTAAACAAATAAGTGTCGTAGGCCATTTAGTGGGGATGTAAACGAACATGGAAACTAACCCAAAATATGTAATTGATACTTGTTCATTTACGGCTCTACGTAGGGTTTATCCCCTCGATGTTTTTCCAGGCGCATGGGAAGCGATCACACAAATGGCTGAACAAGGGGTAATTATTTCATCGAATGAAGTTTATATTGAGCTTCAAGAACAAGAAGATATCGTGACTGATTGGGCGAAAAATCACCGTAATATTTTTGTTCCACTGAAAAAAGAGATCCAGATAAAAGCATCTGAAATATTAAACCAATTTCCCAACCTGCTTGATCTGAATAACATGAAATCCAACGCTGATGCTTTTGTTATAGCAACGGCTATTTTACATAATTGCACCGTTGTAACAGAAGAAGATCCTACAGGAAATGGTGCAAAACTAGTAAAAATTCCAAATGTATGTAGCTCATTAGCGGTTAAATATGTTAAGCTTCTTGATCTCCTTAGGATGGAACAAGTTCGACTAGATATACAAAAAGCATGATTCAACTTTAAGTTTTTCGCAGATGGATACGCTAACGACCTGTCTCCCCTGTCATACCGTTCCCCCTTAAGACGCTACGGGAACGACCGGGAGAGAACGACCTGGCCGGTCGTTCTCCTTATCACCCGTATTAGGCTAAAATAATCATTCGATAAATTTTTATTCAAAGGAAGGTTCCCGACAACACGCTCATCATTTCCCTCGATACCTGGATTATATCCGATCGCCCTGCACCACCTCAATTCCCTCGCCCGCTACAACCCCGCCGATCTCCCAGAGCGGCAGTTCCACCTGGGCGGCGCGCGCCCGAAAAGCCTCATATTTCTCATGTGGAACAGCCATTAAAAGCCCGCCGCTGGTCTGTGGGTCAAACAACAGCATCTCAGCCCACTCCGCAATCCCGCCCGTAAAGCGCACAAAGGGTTGGAAATACAGGCGGTTGTCGGCCGCACCGCCGGGGAAGTTGCCGCTTTCCGCATATTTACGGGCGCAGCTGACCAGCGGAATGCGGTCGTAAACCAGCCGAAAACCCACCCTGCTGGAAGAAGCCATCTCAACACTGTGCCCCAGCAAGCTGAAGCCGGTGATATCCGTAGCCGCCCGCAGCCCAAACTCCACGGCCAGCTCCGCCGCCTGCCGGTTCAAGCGTGTCATCCACCCAACCACCTCAGCCACATCCTCAGGGTCGGCGGCCTCGCGTTTGAGCGCGGTGGTGGTCACGCCAAAACCCAGCGGCTTGGTGAGCACCAGCCGGTCTCCGGGCTGCGCCCCCCCCTTCGTGAGGATGCGTTCGGGGTGCACAAAGCCAATGGCTGCCAGCCCAAACTTGGGCTCCGCATCCTGTACGGTATGCCCCCCGGCAATCACCACCCCGGCCTCGCGCGCTTTGTCAGCCGCCCCGCGCATCACCTCCGACAGCAGATCATGCGGCAGGTCCGGCGGCAGTGCGGCGATGTTCAGCGCCAGAAAAGGCTGTCCCCCCATTGCGTAAACATCCGAAAGGCTGTTGGCTGCCGCAATGGCGCCATAATCGTAGGGGTTGTCCACCACCGGCGTAAAAAAGTCTGTGGTGATCACAATTGCCTGCTGGTCGTTCAGCTTCCACACCGCGGCGTCATCCGGGGAATCCAAACCCACCAGCAGATTCGGGTAATCGGCCGGCTGGAACACTTGCCCGATCGGGCGCAGCACGTGCGCCAGCGCTTCCGCGCTCAGTTTGGACGCTCAGCCCGCGCAGGAAGACAGGCTGGTCAATCGGATTTGTTTGCCGGAAGAGGAGGGAGCGTTATTATTCATGGAATGATTATACCGGATATTTTCCCAACCTTATCAAGAGAAAGGGGACTTTGGAAGGCCTTTCTTCCATACGGGGCAAGGCAAATTTGCACCCCCGCACATCTCCGTATTATACTTGCCGGGAGGTGCGGCTCGGGATAAACCCCCGGGACATTCTACGCCTGGGGAGATGCGTGCGGGGTTCGGTGCTGGAATGGCAGATTGGACAGCAACAGTGCATGAAATCAGCTTGGAGGAGAACGGCGAAACAGCCGGACGGCTGGCTGTGCCGGGCAAGCTTGTTTACGCGCCCGGGCAGTATTTTCTGGCGCAGGCAATCGGGGAACCAACCCCGCCCGCGCACACGCTCTTCCCCTCCACACTGCCCGGCTTGGAGATCGGGGCATCCGCGCCGCTCCCGTCCGGCTGGCAACCCGGCATGCAGCTGGCGCTCTCCGGTCCGTTTGGCAGCAGCTTTCACCTGCCCTCCTCCTCCCGCCGGGTCGCGCTTGCCGCGCCAGCCGGGCGCACAGGTCCTCTGCTTCCGTTGGTGGAATTATCCCTCAAGCAGGGCGCGGATGTCACACTGTACCTCAATGGCTTTGCAGCAGGGCTGCCCGCTGCGGTGGAGGTTCAACCGCTGAGCGGGCTTCGTGCGGGATTCGCCTGGGCTGATTATATGGCAATCAATGCCCCCGACAATCCGCCGGGCTCTTTGCGCTCCTGGCTGGGGCTGGAACACCAACAGGCTGTGCCCTTTCTGGTGGAGGTTCTTCTCACCGGCAGTTTCCCGTGCGGCGGGTTGGCAGCCTGCGGCGTTTGCGCGGTCAAAACCCGCCGCGGGTACAAGCTGGCCTGCAAAGACGGGCCGGTATTTCTCTTAAATAATTTGGAGTTATGATGAAGGTATTGGTCATCTTTGCACACCCGGACGACGAAACCATGCTTTGCGGCGGGACGCTGGCTTTGCTGCGCCGTCAGGGGGCGGAAATTCACTACCTCGCGGCCACGCGCGGCGAAGGCGGCGAGGCGGGGGAGCCTCCGCTTTGCAGCCGTGAGGAGCTTGGAGCAGTGCGCACCGCCGAGCTTTCCTGTGCGGTGCAAGCCCTCGGCGGCGGCGGGCTGGAGTTTATGGGCTATCAAGATCCCGCCATCGGACCCGACAACACCCTGTATTCGTTCACCTCCGACCTCAAGCAGTTCTGTGCCGGTATCTTGCAGGTCATCCAGCGCGTTCAGCCGGACGCTGTGCTGACGCACGGCAGCAACGGCGAATATGGTCATCCTGCCCACAAAACGGTACACCAATCTGTCCTGCGGGTGCTGAAGGGAATGCCGCAGCCGCCTGTGCTTTATACGTTTCAGGCTATGTTTGAGGGGCACCCCAAACCCCGCCTCATGAACCGCACCGATCGGGCTGATTTTGTGCTGGATATCACCCCCGTCCTGGAGCAAAAAACACAGGCTTCGCTATGCCACCGCACACAACACGCCCTCTTTGTGCGCAACGCCTCGCGCGATGCCGGCCGCCTGCTCACCGTCTCGGAAATTGTCGTCAAGCTGGAGAGCCTGCGCCGGCGTGTGCCTGCCGGCCGCCCCATACGCGACGATCTGGCGGCGCTGCTGCGGGCATCTGGCTGCATCCTCCAGGAGCGCCAGTGATACCCCCCGCACGGCAGGAACTCTCTCTGCACTCCCCCTGGCTGAACGCCGCCGGGACATTAGGCTTTGTGCCGCCGCGCCGCTGGCGCTGGCCCGCAGAGATCGGCGCTTTTGTGACCAACCCCCTCAGCCGGCTGCCGCGCACGCCCGCCGCGGGCCGCTGTGCGGCCGCCTATCCGGGCGGGTTTTTGCTGCACACCGGAGCGCCAAACCCCGGCCTGCGAGCCGCTTTACGCCAATATGCCCGGACATGGCAGCGCACAAAAATCCCCGTTTGGGTGCACTTGCTCGCCGAAGAAGCCGCCGCCCTCACCCAAATGGTTGCGGTGCTGGAGGACTTTCAGGATGTGGTGCAGGCAGTGGAAATTGGTTTGCCGCCGGGGGTGTGCCCCGCAGAAGCACAAATACTCGTACAGGCTGCGCTGGGTGAACTGCCTGTGGTCGCCGCCGTGCCGTTGACAGAAGCATCAGAAGCGCGGCTCTCCGCCCTGATCCAGGCCGGCGCCAGTGCCGTGAGCTTTGCTGCGCCGCGCGGCTGTCTGCCCGGTCGAGATGGCAGCCTCACCAGCGGGCGATTGTACGGACCCGCGTTGCTGCCGCTGGCGTTGGCTGCGGTGTGTTCAGCCCGCGCTGCTGGTCTGCCGGTGATTGCAGCGGGCGGGGTTTACAGCCTGGAAGACGGCCAAAAGCTTCTCGCGGCCGGCGCGTTGGCAGTGCAGTTGGATGCCGTCCTGTGGGCGCCGCCCTGCGGGCAGTTTCCTTCCCGCCAGCTTCCCCCCCGCTTGGAACCTTAGCTCGGCTTGCAATCCTTGCGCGGTTTTTGCTCAGCCTCCAACTCTTCTGCTGTAGGGTTCTGCCGCAGTTCCGCCGCGTGCGCATGGGAAACCAATCCCTCGGCGCGCGCGATCAGCGCGGCATCTTTCCCGATGCGCCGCGCGGTTGCCGGGTCAAGCGAGATCAGGCTGATCGTGCGCACAAAATCCCACACGTTGAGCGGCGAAGAAAAATGCGCCGTCCCGCCGGTTGGCATGACATGGCTGGGGCCTGCCGCGTAATCGCCCAACACCTCATAGGAATGCTCTCCCACAAAAATGCCCCCCGCCGAGGTGATTCCCTCCACCCAGCGGCAGGCATCCTCTGTTACCAGGTTAAGGTGTTCCGGCCCGTAGGCGTTGGAAAGCGCAATGGCTTCCTCCAGGCTGGCGGTAACAACAATGCCGCCGCGCCCCGCCAGTGAGGCTTCCAAAATGTGCATCCGGCCATCCGGCATGGCCTTCAGTTCTTCCACCCGCTCTTCCACCGCTTGCTGTACAGCCTCCGCCAGCGGGCGGGAGGGCGTCAGCAGGATGGCCGCTGCCATGGGGTCATGTTCGGCCTGTGCCAGCAGGTCGGCCGCCACCCACTCGGGGCGGGCGCTGTCATCTGCGATGACAACCGTCTCGGTCGGGCCGGCCAGTCCGTCAATGCCAACCACCCCGAAGACCTGCTGCTTTGCAAGCGTAACAAACAGGTTGCCCGGGCCAACAACTTTGTCCACAGCGGCAATGCTCTCCGTGCCGTACGCCAGCGCGGCAATCGCCTGTGCGCCGCCCCCTATATAAACTTCTTCAACTTCTGCCAGTGCCGCCGCCGCCAATATTACCGGCGAAATGCGCCCTGTGCCGCGCCGCGCCGGCGTGATGATCGCAACCTCTTTCACTCCCGCCACATGCGCCGGAATCGCCGACATCAGGATCGTCGAAGGCAGAGGTGCGCTTCCCCCCGGGACGTACACACCAACCCTGCGCAGCGGGCGGATAAGCTGCCCGATTGAGCCGCCCATCTCCTGAGTGAGCCAGGGGTGCAGGGGCTGGCGGCAGTGAAATTCTTCAATCCGCAGGGCTGCCGCTTCCATTGACTCGCGCAATTCTGCCGGAATCTCGTTCAGCGCGCGGTCAATATCTTCCTGAGGGACCCGAAAAGCACCAGGCCGGATGCCATCCAGCCGCTCGCTCCATGTTCTCAAAGCCTCATCGCCGTGAATGCACACATCCTCCAGGATACGCGCGACCATCTCGCCGGGCGCGAGCGCCTCTCCCATCAAAGCCTCAATGCTGTCCAGTATGGCTTGCGGCGTAAAGGCGCTGCCTGCAGTAACGCGCTTCAGGATACTCTCTTTTGCCTGGCCGGGTTCATAAATCTGCATAATCATCAAGCTTTCTCCATCATAAAATAAACCAACCCCCCGCATTCAGCAGGGGTGGTCTGGTTGCAAAGGTTTGCTGCTCACTATACAACATTTGCCTGCCGGGTCGGATTTGACACCCCCAATAAAGTTGGTTATGCAAAAAGCCAGGCACTGCAAAGTGCACAGCCGCCCTGAGTCTAACATAGCCATGAAGTCTATGTCAAGAAAGGCGTGTGCGGGGGCAAGCGGCGCGGCGGGTTGTCCCCCCTCACATCTCCAGTAAAATCGTCACCGGCCCGGCGTTTTCAATCTTAACCAGCATCTCCGTTCCAAACTCGCCGGTCTGGGTGGGAATACCTTGCTCTCTCAGGAAATCAGCAAAGCGCTCCACCAGCGGCCGTGCCAGATCAGGCTGTGCAGCCCCTATAAAGGAAGGCCGGTTGCCCTTGCGGGTGTCGCCATACAGCGTGAACTGCGATACGACCAGCGCCTCCCCTCCGATATCGAGGATTGAGCGATTCATTTTCCCCTGGTCGTCCTCAAAAATCCGCAGCAGTGCGGCCTTGCGCGCCATTGCCTGTGCCTCTGCTTCCGTATCCTCCGGGCCAACCCCCAGCAAAATCACCAGGCCTTTTTGGATCTCAGCAATTATTTTTTCATCAACACTCACGCTGCCATACCGGGCGCGTTGGATCACTGCTCGCATCGGGGGACCACCTTTCTGAATGAGGTTTAGGAATATAAAAATTATACCTGAGGTTGATTAGGTTTATTTTAGAATTCATTAAAGAAGAAAGTATAATCAAGGTAGCATTAGTTCTAATAAGAGGATACGAGTGATGGAAAATATGGGGTTGCCTTTAACGGTGGCTGAATACTTTGCGGGCATTGGCTTGGTGAGAATGGGTTTGCAGCCTTTAGGATGGGAGGTTGTTTTTGCCAATGATATTTCTGCAAAGAAAAAGGAAATGTACCAAGCGTTTTTTCCTGACGCCGAGGGGCATTATGTGGTTGATGATATTTTTGATCTTGATCATAACAATATCCCTGCTGCGACTTTGGCTACATGTTCTTTTCCCTGCGTTGATCTCTCCCTTGCAGGGAATATGAGCGGTATGATGAATGGTAGCCATTCCAGCGCCTTTTGGGGATTCATAGAATTACTCAGGAAGCAGGGCAATTCTGCGCCTCCATTTGTTTTGATTGAAAATGTCCCTGGATGGCTGCATTCCAATCATGGGAAAGATTTTCAAATCACAGTAAAGACGCTGAATGAACTGGGGTATCATTGTGATGTTTTTGTTTTGGATGCTTTAAGGTTTACCCCCCAAAGCAGATTGCGTGTTTTTCTTGTAGGCGCGAAATTACCAGGTGCCCGCCCTACCGCCGAGTTGATCCTGACACGTTCTAAATCGTTGCTTTCAGATCAACTTAGAAAAAATATTTTCGTAAATAGGGATCTGGGATGGTTCTATAATGAAATTCCTAATCCCCCGCCTCCTAAATCACACGGATTGTCTGGAATCATTGAGACAATGAGCGACGCAGACAGCCGGTGGTGGCAGGAGAATGAATGCGAACGTCATATGAAAATGATGAAAGAGTCGCATCGTGATAGGGTCGAGCACTTGGCGCAAGGCAAACATTTTTCCTATCGCACATTCTTTCGCAGACGCCGCGAAGGACAGCAACGCGCCGAAGTAAGAGATGATGATTTATCCGGCTGTCTGCGCACCGCAATAGGTGGGAGTGGCAAACAATTCCTTATCAGGGCTGGCAAAAATTCTATTAAAATGCGCTCCATGACGCCGCGAGAATATGCACGTCTGCAAGGCGTCCCCGATAAGTATCCAATTACCGTTAACGGCGTACAAGCTCTGACAGGTTTTGGAGATGCAGTATGCGTCCCCGCTATATCCTGGATTGCTGAGCATATCTTAAACCCGCTGGCAGAAAATAGAGTTTTGTATTACCGGCAAAAACTGCCGGTCGCCCAACTTTTTTTGTGTGAGAATGAGCGACAATCTCAAACCTGAAGATCGACGCAAAACGATGAAGGCGGTAAAAGGCCAAGGCACAAAGCTTGAGAAGCGCCTTTGGGCAATGGTAGCTGGAATGAGGCTAAAAGGTTGGCAGAAAAATGCAAGCGCCATAGCCGGCAAACCGGATGTTGTTTTTCCCGCCGAGCATGTCGTCATATTTATTGATGGTTGTTTTTGGCATGGTTGCCCTTACTGTAATAGAAAATTACCTGAAACGAACAAAGAATACTGGAAAAGAAAAATAGACAGAAATATTGAGCTAGCCAGGTTGCATAACGAAAAACTAATACAAAGTGGATGGACAGTTGTAAGAATCTGGGAACACGAAATGTGTGATAAAGCGGTAATCAGGGCCAGATTACATCAGGCGCTTGATTATAAGGAGCAATAATTTGAATAGTACAGAGATAGAAGATATCAAGCATCAGAGCCGTGATATCCTTATGCGGTGGATCGAGTCCTGTACCCGGCATGGGAAAATTGCCCGAAACACTGTTGCAATGGGCATTGTGGTAATAGACCATCTCAGGCGCGCCTGCCCCGCGTTTCATGATGAAGTTATCTCACCAGGGGGCGAAATTAGCGGCGCCCGCTCAGGTCTTGGGAAAACTCTTGAGTTCTATGACATTCCAGGCAATTACTTAAAAGAAATCACCACACGCCAAGCTCATCAGGATGGGCAAAGACTCTTTGCTCAACTTGAATGGGGTGCGAAACTTGCAGAGATTCCAGTAGAGGAACGCGATGAAACTCTATTAGAACTTCTTGTTATTTTAAAAAGCTTTGCTTACGAATGGCTTAAACGCCAAAACTTGAAGCTAGATGTTGACCGGCGTCAGTCACCGACAACGTGGGTGAAAATCATTATAGAAAATGCCAAAGGGCGCTCAGGCGGAATCGTTGAGCAACATCTTGTGGGCGCAAAACTGGCAAGGCGATTTAAGGATATCTCTCTTCCAAACCACCCTGCTCATGCTGGGGATAAACAAACAGAACGAACAGGTGATTTTGTTGTATCGAGCTTGGTCTACCATGTAACGTCCTCTCCGTCGAGAAATGTCTTGGAAAAATGTTCCCAGAACATCAAAAGTGGCTTGCATCCCATTCTTCTTGTTCCCCGCGAGCAAGAAAATAAAGCAAGAATTCTCGCACAATATGAGAGCAGTGAACATGAAATAACCATTGTCTCGATCGAAGATTTTATAGCTTTAAATATTATCGAGCTTGCAACAGAAGAAAATAAAGATTTTTTCAGTATTTTAAAAGAGATAGTGGACATCTATAATTTGCGATTGGCAGAAGTTGAAACAGACTTATCCTTGCAAATTGATGTGCGCTAGGCGAAAACGGCCACCTCAGATCCATCTGTCAATACGAGATACTTTACAGCGATTCAATTACAGTCCAAAAAGTACTACTGGCAATCTAATTAACAAGGAAATTTCCATGCTTAATTCGCACGTCGTTGAAAAATCGGCACAAACTGAAAC
>JADLFQ010000004.1 GCA_020845515.1 Anaerolineaceae bacterium
GTCCCTTGATTATAAGAGGGAATCTTGTTATTTGCAACCCCAACCGGAAATGCGAACACGTTCCACAATTGCTTTTCTTTGTAAATCTCCGCGAAATCGGGTGCTGATCCTCTCACAAACCTCAGAAATTTTTTCTTGCATGTTTTGAATTTAAATGCTATAATCGCGGCACTACCGCAAGTTTATGATCACCAAGAAGGAAATTGTATCGCTCGCCCTGGCAGTATCGGCGCAGATGCACAGGGATTTTTACCCCACAACTTTAATGGAATCAAAAACTGCCAATTTCCTAAGCGACCCCCAGGGGGTTGGTTAATCTTTTTGCTTCAATAATGGACACTCCAAAATCAATGAAAATACTCGATCTCGAAAGCAATCCTCTTGCCGAACTGCGTGAAATCGGCAAGGAACTTGGCATTCCAAACGCAGCCAGGCTGAAAAAAGAAAACCTGATCATCAAAATCCGCCAAAATGAAGCCGAACGCGAAGGCTTGGAAGTGCGCGGCGGCATCCTCGAAATTATGAACGAAGGCATTGGATTCCTGCGCACCAATTATCAGGTGGGGCCGGAGGATGTTTACGTCTCACAGGCTCAGCTTCGCCGGTACGATCTGCGCGACGGCGATTTAATCCTCGGACATGTGCGCCCACCGCGCGACTCGGAACGACATTACGGTTTGTTGAAGGTGGAGAGCATCAATGGGCTTGGCCCTGAAGAAGCTCACAATCGTCCTAATTTCGAGTCCCTCACCCCCATCTTTCCGGAGAAACGCTACGATCTGGAAACAGATCGCTCGATTCTCTCGTCACGCCTGATTAACCTGATCGCGCCCATCGGCCGCGGCCAACGCGGAATGATTGTCTCGCCTCCAAAAGCCGGCAAGACGACTATTCTCAAACAGATCGCCAACTCCATCTCCATCCGTAACCCGGAAGTGCACCTGATTATGGCGTTAATCGGAGAGCGCCCTGAAGAAGTTACCGATATGGATCGCTCGGTGGATGCCGAAGTGGTCGCTTCGACGTTTGATGAGCCGGTTTCTGCGCATGTGCGCACCTCCGAAATCACCCTTGAACGCGCCAAACGCCTGGTGGAAATCGGACGGGATGTTGTCATCCTGCTGGATTCTCTGACGCGTCTGGCGCGCGCCTACAACCTGGTCGTCAACCCATCCGGCCGCACACTCTCCGGCGGTCTGGATCCTTCGGCGCTCTACCCCCCCAAACGCTTCTTTGGTGCAGCGCGCAACCTGGAGGAAGGCGGGAGCCTGACAATTATCGCCACTGCTCTCGTGGATACCGGCTCGCGTTTGGACGATGTCGTTTATGAAGAGTTCAAAGGCACCGGCAACATGGAATTACACTTGTCCCGCAAACTGCAGGAACGCCGTATCTTCCCCTCTATTGATATTGAGCGTTCCTCCACACGCCGCGAAGAGTTGCTGCTTGGCCCCGATATTTTGCAGCGTGTCTGGCTGATGCGCCGCATGTACCTGCAAATGATTGGCACGCCGCCGCAAGGCGCCGGGATGGACTCGGCTGTCGCCACCGAGGCGATTTTACAGCGTATGGCAAAAACTAAAAATAACATCGAATTTCTGGAGAATTTGACGGAGGAGCAGTGAAAAATCATTCCAACCCACAGGTGAAGCCGGTTGGCAAGAAGAAAAAATCTTCTTCCATTCCCTCCTGGCTTTCCCGGCTGGCGTGGGGGGTTGCCATTTTTATGGTGGCTTTGATGATGTATCTGCTCTGGCAGCGCTCGCCTGTTGCACAGGCGGCCCTGGCCGCACCTCAAGGAGCCGCGGCTGCCAACCTCGATTCTCAGACAGCGAACCCTTCTGCGATTCCTGAAACACTCCCGGTGCTGCAACCTGCCGCCGGTGTGGATGCCATCGTCCGCGTTACAAATCCACGTACGACCATCCCCAGCAGGCCGCGCAGCCAACCGGAGAAATACACCATTCAAAAAGGCGACTCGGTTTTTGGGATAGCCAACCAGTTTAAAGTCAAGCCGGAGTCAATCCTGTGGTCAAACTATTCCATACTGAACGATGACCCCCACATGATCTCGGTGGGAATGGAGCTTCAAATACCGCCAACAGATGGCATCTACTATGAGTGGAAAGAAAACGACACGCTTGATAAGGTCGCAGCCAACTACAAGGCCGATGAAGTATCCATCCTTGAGTGGCCTGGGAACAAGCTGGACATTACCAACCCTGTGGTTGAACCCGGGACAATGATTATGATCCCCGGCGGCTCGCGCGAATTTAAACAGTGGGTTGTTCCGGTGGCTTATGCGCCCAAGTCGGGCGTTACCAAAGGTGTTGTGGGCCCTGGCGGGTGTGAAGTTTCGGCTGGGGGGCCTGTCGGCAGCGGGACATTTGTCTGGCCGGCTGTGCAGCACTTCCTTTCGGGCAACGACTACTGGTCAGGGCATCTGGCAATTGACATCGCCGCCGGGGAAGGCGCACCTGTCTATGCCGCCGACAGCGGTGTGGTGGTGTATGCCGGTTCGATTGGCGGCGGGTATGGCAACATGGTTATGGTAGACCACCAAAACGGCTACCATACGCTGTACGCTCACATGAGCCAGGTCTCCGTTTATTGCGGGCAGGGCGTCGGGCAGGGCCAACTGCTCGGCCTGGCTGGCAGCACTGGAAATTCCACCGGCGCTCACCTGCATTTTGAGGTGCGCTATTTGGGTGGATTCATCAGCCCCTGGTTTGTGCTGAACTAAAACCAAAAAGAATTACAGGACGCCTGACGACGATGTTTATGCCAGGCGTCTTTTGTTATCCCTGAGTTACAGCTTACTCTCACGCACTTCCTGGCGCAACACGTCAATTGGGTAAAATTCGCCCGTCTCACTCTCATAGTACCAGTGTTCCCAACCGTTACATGGACTGCCATTCATCAGTTGGCGGCCCAGTGTGTGAATCGAGCCCTGATACCCGTTCAATGCAAGGACGCCATCCGCCTTGATATACGCAGCTTTATTGCGGTCCCGCTGGAAATAGAGCAATTGCCCGGGCTGGAGTAAACCGTTTTCCAGCAATGCCCCAAAAGGGATACGTTTCTCTGTCCGCCGTCCGCCGCCCACATCCAGCGCCTGATCCGGAAAAATTTCCGGTGTGATCGAAGCCATGCGCTGGCGTGCAACTGCAACATAGTCCATCTCGCGTTCAATCCCAATCCATTTGCGCCCCAGGCGCATGGCAACCGCGCCGGTTGTGCCGCTGCCAAAAAATGGATCGAGAATCACATCGTCCGGCATCGTGGAGGATAGGATCACGCGATAAAGCAGTGCTTCGGGCTTTTGGGTGGGATGGGCTTTTTGACCGTGCTTGCGGATGCGCTCAGATCCGGAGCAAATCGAGAGCAGCCAGTCGCTGCGCATCTGCTTCTCCTCGTTCAGGGCTTTCATGGCATGATGATTGAAGGTGTATTTCGCCCCTTTGAATTTACTCGCCCAGATCAAGGTTTCATGTGCGTTGGTAAAGCGCACGCCGCGAAAATTCGGCATTGGGTTGGTTTTAATCCAGACGATATCGTTCAAGAACCAGAAGCCCAGATCTTGCATGATCGTTCCCAGCCGGTAAATATTATGGTAAGAACCAATGACCCACAAGCTGCCGGTATCTTTGAGCACCCGCCGGCAGGCCTCAAGCCAGGCGCGGCTAAAGCGATCATATTCTGCAAAGTTATCAAATTTATCCCAGGCATTGTCCACCGCATCCACCCGCGTCATGTTGGGGCGGAACAGTGTATTTTGCAATTGCAGGTTGTAAGGCGGGTCGGCAAAAATCAAATCCACTGATTTCTCCGGAAGATCCGCCAGCACCTGTACGCAATCGCCTTGTATCACCTCATTGACCGGTAAACGCTGCATCCGTTTGATTCCTTAAGAATCATTTTACACCGGATAAACCGTTTGCAGATAAGGGAAAACAACCCGCAACTGGCCGGAGAGTGCTTTTTTATAAAAGATGATCGCGGCTTTTTCCCGTATGTGGAGTTTCGGCGGCGCGGCATTCGCCAGAAATTGATTTCAAAGTAAGCTGGGGGGGGAAACCTCTACGCTGTAAACAATATTTTCGCCGCCGGCGGGCAGTTCCCGCCCCCGCAAAATTGCCAGCGGGTCGGGCGCTCTTAAGATCACTTGCCAGCGGTATTGCCTATTAACTTTTTCAAAAAAACACGGCACCGGACCGATCAAACTTGCACTTTCTTTGTATCCGCCCTCCGCAATCCATTGTGTTATCCGGCTGGCCAGTTTTTTACTCCCCTCCTCTGCTAAAGCAGGTTTCTGGGAGCGCACTTCAAACCGCACCAGCTTTTTGAAGGGCGGGTATTGAATTTGGCGGCGTTTTTGTAATTCCTTTTCGTAAAAGCCTGCGTAATCGTGCTGCGAGGCCGCCTGGATGGGATAGGTATCCGGCTGAAAGGTCTGGATGATGACCTCCCCTCCCAAGAGACTGCGTCCGGCGCGCCCCGCCACCTGCGTTAAAAGCTGAAAGGTGCGTTCTGCCGCCCGGAAATCCGGAAAGTTCAAGCCTACATCCGCCAGTACCACCCCCACCAGTGTGACCAGCGGTAAATCCAACCCTTTGGCAAGCATTTGTGTGCCGATCAGAATATCGGCACGGTGGTTGACAAAGTGAGAAAGGATGATTTCGTGCATGCCTTTCCGTCCGGTTGTACTGGCATCCCAGCGCAATAGGCGCGCTTGAGGAAACATTGCCTGTACTTCGGCTTCCACTGTTTCTGTGCCTGCGCCGTAATGGCGGATGTGCCTGCTTTCGCATTGCGGGCAGGTCTTCGGCATTTTACGCGTCGCATTGCAGGTGTGGCATACCAGAATGTCGTTCCGGCTGCCGCCTGGTTCAATATGCAGGGTCATGGGTAAGTCGCAGTGGGAACAGCGCAGCACATATCCGCAGTCCCGGCAAAAAACGTAAGTCGCCCTCCCCCGCCGGTTGAGGAAAAGAATAGCCTGCTGGCTGGCGGCGAGCACGGCTGAAAGCTTGTTCTGCAGCGGCTGACTGAAGATCGAGCGGTTGCCGCGCTTGAGCTCTTCCCTCATATCCACAACCTGTACTGGCGGAAGCGGCAGTGTGGCTGCTTCGCCGCCTGAGGCAGGCAATGGAGGCAGCGCCCGTCCCAGGCGGTTCATCTGGTGTTCCACAGCCTGGCGGTGCGCCAGGATGCGGTTGGGCAGCGTTAAAACCGTCCAGTGTTCGCGGTGCGCCCGGTACATCAGGCTGACCGGCGGCGTGGCTGAGCCAAATACCGCCAGCGCGCCGCTCTGCTGCGCGTACAGATGTGCCGCTTCCACGGCATGGTAAGCTGGTTGGATCTCGCCCTGATAATAGGAATCATCATGGCACTCATCCACAACGATCAAACCGAGGTGGGGCAGCGGCGTGAAAAGTGCACTGCGCGGGCCAACAATCACCGGCAGCGCGCCTGCTCTTGCCCGCCGCCAGGTGTCGTAACGCTCACCGGGCGAGAGCTTGGAATGCACCAGGCCGACACTGCCTGGGAAGCGCCCCATCACCCGGCGGACCGTCTGAGGGGTTAGAGAGATTTCCGGTACGAGGAAGATGGCTTGCTTTCCCCGGGAAATCGTCTCTGCGATGGCGCTCAGGTAAAGCTCTGTCTTGCCGGACCCGGTCACGCCGTGCACCAATACCGGCGGGGCGGGTTCATTGGAAGCAGCCTTTTGAATTGCAGACCGGAGGACCTCCCAGGCGCCCTGTTGGTCAGGCGTCAAGACCGGCGGTGTGTGGGGCACCCATTCCGTTTGTTCAAGCGGATCACGCCATGTCTCCGCCTCTGAAAGACTGACCAACCCCAGCTCCGCCAGACGGGTCAGGTCTTGGAAGTTCGCGCCGCTGGCGGCATATACCCACGAAGTCATCACCGGCCAAGGTTCATTCTTCAAAAATTCGAGCACACGCTGCCGGCGCTCTCCAGCCGCGCCCCGCCCCAACCCCCCTCGGGTGGCGCCAGCCTCTGCTTGCGGGGTGGCAAGCTGTACCATGTGCGCCCTTTTGGGGCGCACCGTGGGCGGCGGCAGCACAGGTTGTATCAGCAAATACCCCAGCCGTTCCAGCTTCCGTGCGGCTTCTTTCCAGTTGCGGTGCGGGAAGGTTGCTTCCAACTGCCGGCCGCGTAAACCGCCGCGCTCGTGCAGTTTTGCAAGAATGGCCGACTGCAAAGGTGTCAGCGGTCCGCCATTTTCCAGAGGGGTTTCGCGCAACTGATAAAGCGTATCGGCCTGCTGGCTCAACCCCGGGGGCAGGAAAAGCTGCAAACAAACCGCCAGCGTAGAGCAGGTCTCTTCTGCAAGAAGACCGGCAAAACGAATCTGATACTCCTTGAGCACAGGTTCCGGATCGAGAAGCTCCCCCACTGGCCGCGTCTCCAGCACCTGCGGCTGTTCCACCATCCGCACGACAATGCCCTGTACGGTCTGCCGCCCAAAAGGCACAGAGACAAGCCCGCCCGGCAAAACTCTGCCTTCAAGTTCGGTGGGCAGGTGGTAATCAAAGACGCCGGTCACCCCCGGCACATTCACCGCGACCTGAGCGTACATCCTCATCCTTGCCGGCGCAGTAAGATTTGAGCAATTCGCAAACGGTCCATCTTCTCAACCTTCAATAAGATGCCATTCTCTGCGTCTTGCAGTTCCTCCCCGGCTTGCGGAATATGTCCGAGGCGGTTCAAAATATAGCCTGCAATTGAGTCATAGTATTCAGTGGTTAAATGAATACCGAAATATTCGTTCACATCCTGGAGTACCGCCATACCGTCAATCAGTGCCGCGCCATCTGCCAATGGCTGGATGGTAGGCGGGGTGACCTCAAACGTATCGTCAACTTCTCCAACGATCTCTTCGAGCAGATCCTCCAACGTTACCAACCCATACGTGCCCCCAAATTCATCCAATACAATGGCAATATGCATTCGCCTGGCGCGAAACTCGCGCAGCAAGTGGTTGACAGAAATTGTCTCCGGAACATACAGTGCCTCCCTGGCAAGCTCACGGGCATAGCGGCTGTTTATCTGCTGCGTTTGCAGCGCTTTGACCAGGTCGCGCAGGTACAGAATTCCGATAACATGATCCAGGCTGTCTTCAAACACCGGCAGCTTGGAAAGACCGTTTTGCATCATGACTTCCAGCGCAGTATCCAAAGATTGGTCCGCTTCCACTGCGATGATTTCTGTGCGCGGCAGGCTGATTTGGCGCACGACCAATTCGCCGAAATCAATGACTGCGGAAAGCATCTCGCGCTCCGGCTGCTGGATCACCCCTTCCATTTCTGGCCCGCTCACCATCTCCCTGAATTCCTGAACGGAAATGGTGTGCAAGTGGCTGCCGCTATCGCGAATACCCACCAAAGACAAAGTTGTACGGGTGGCCCAATCCAACAAGTTAATGAAACCCTTGAATACTGCCGTAAAAACGGCCATCGCCCCCGAACTTGCCAGGGCAAAACGCTCCGGAGAGCGCAGCACCGCCACTTTGGGCACCTGCTCGCCCAGAACAACGTGGATAGCAGTTACCACTGTTAATGAAATTACCAGCGGCAGGAGGGCGATCAACTTTTTGAGAAAGAGCAGGTTTTCAGGAATGGCAATATGCTCAAACCAGGGGGAAAGAAGCGCTTCGAACGTATTTTCGCCAACTGCACCCAACGCCAGGCTGACGAGGGTGATGCCCAATTGTGTCGCCGCGATCAGGCGGTCGCGCGCTGCGGTGTTTCCCAACCAGCCGCGCACAATCTGCCCGGCGCGGCTGTCCGCACCGCTGAGTGTTTCGAGCCGGGCGCGGCGTGAGGCGACCGCGGCGAACTCCACGCTGACAAAGAAGCCATTCAGCGCCACCAAAATCAGAATACCCAGAATGTTCGCGAGAATCATGCCCTCCTGAGGATAGCCGCAGCCCCATACCCGACCACTCTGGAGCGGTCGCCGGTTTCATCCGCAGAAGTGCTGTGGTGGAGGATTTTGACGGAGTTCGCTCCCATTTGTTGGGCTGCCCATAGTACCGCAGCCACCGCGTATGCGCCGCAAGCCGAACCGGAGCCGGTTTCCTCCGCCTCCAACACCCCTTCGGGGGAAAATGCGCCAATCTGGTTGAGCATTTCACCGTCCAGCACGTTTGCATCCGTCTCCCGGTAAAAGTGGGAAAGATCGGTGCTGGCCACCAGCAGCGCGCGCTTTCCGGCTAATACGGAAGCCAGCGCGCTGCCCAAACAGTGCGCCAATGCCGGAGACAGCAGTTGCACCATCACGGGCAACAAGCTGAACCCCTCTGCCAGCGTACGCTGCAAAAAAGGCAATTCAATTTCGAGTGCATGTTCCTGATCGTGAGCGAGCGGGAAAAGCCCGGCGCCGCAGTTGTTTTGCAATATTTCATCCAGCGCAGTTATCAGTTCGCGATTCACATGGACTTCCCCCAGCGGTGTGCCATAGGCGCTGTGTGCTGTGGTTAAGAAGGGCGCGGGGTGATAATCATGAAACGGAGAAACCACGGCAACAACATCCACAGTAAGGTTCTGAACCGTTCGAAAGGCGTACCCGGCCGTCCGTCCGGAGTACTGGTAACCGGCGTGCGGGGCAACCAGCGCGGTCACTTCCCCATCCAGCACGGGAATTTCCGCCTGCCGGAGATAAGTATCAATCATCCCGGCCAGCTGCGCGGGGTTGCCTGGGTACCAGGTTCCAGCGATTGGCGAAGGTCGAGTGTTTAGGCTTGTCTTCATGATCACCATTCCTTGCTTGTATTCATTTTACTTTGTTTCGCGCGTTTTCATCCTCCATTTCTTCCGGCATTCCAAACCGCTTCAAGTCTTGCCATTTGAACTGCCGCCAGACAGCGAGAACCCTTTTACCCGATAGGCACAATGTCCCGGTGTGGAACGAGGTGCGAGGCA
>JADLFQ010000005.1 GCA_020845515.1 Anaerolineaceae bacterium
AGTCGGCCGCTTCAATTGGAATTGAAAATACGGATTACATAGATCTTTTTATCACCAAGGAATATCTCAGACCCGGGGCTGTAATAACTGGAAAAGCCAAAGGAATAGACGGAAAAGACCGCCCCTTTAAAGCGATTCTCCGTCTCGACAGCCAGCGCGAGATAGCGTATTATCTTCATGAGGGTATTCTCAACTTTTTGTTGAATCAGATCGTCTCATAAGGGGAGCACCCATGACAAAACGCCTCGTCCTCGTTGCAGGCAATATCGGCTCAGGGAAAACTTCGTTAACAGAACGCATCGGGCAGCAGCTCGGATGGCGTACCGCGTATGAGTCGGTCGCCGACAACCCCTACCTTCCCAATTTCTACAAGGACATGGCACAATGGTCATTTCACTTGCAAATTTTCTTCCTCGGTCATCGCGCCGAACAACACCTGGAGATGTGGAACGACTCGCAATCGGCAATTGTTGATCGAAGCATCTACGAAGACGCCTATATTTTCGCACGTGCCCTTCATCACATGGGCAACTTATCGGAATTGGACTACCGGTCGTATCTACGGGTGTTCCACCTAATCACCCGTAACCTTCCTCCTCCTTCGCTCCTAATTTACTTGAAAGCGCCGGTAGGGATGTTGGCCAAGAGAATTAAAAGCAGGGCGCGCAACATGGAAACAGGCATCACAGAAGAATACCTCACATTATTAGAGAGCTTTTACGAAGATTGGATCGCGGCTTTTGATATCTGCCCCGTTCTGACAATCAAAACAGATGACCTTGATTTTGTCCACCAAAAAAAGCACCTCACAACCGTTGTTAACCATCTGCTAGAAAAATTATCAGGAAAGGAAGAGATCGTTTTTTAATTTTCCGGCATAAATTTCTCCGCCTTCCACACACGGATTAAGCTGGCATAATTTTCAGGTCACGAAATGGCAGAGCCATAGAAAAAGGCCCGAATCCCAAATTTCGCAACCAATCTAATCTTTGTTCGTATATAAGTTAGAGAAAATAAAACACAGGAGCAATGGGTGAACCATCACACGGCAGAAGAGCTGCAATCAGCCATTAACGGTGATGAAGCAGCCTTCGCTCATCTTGTTGAAACCTATCAAACACCGGTTTATAACTTGTGTTGCCGTATGCTGGGAGACCCGCAGGAAGCCGAAGATGCAGCTCAAGAGAGTTTTTGGCGCGCTCACCAGGCCATGAAACGTTACGATCCGAACCGCCCATTTATCACTTGGCTGCTTTCCATCGCTGCGCACTACTGCATAGACCAGCAAAGAAAGCGACGCCTGCCCATCATTGAGCTTGATGAGATCACTGAAGAACTTATTCCCTACAATGCCCCCAACCCCGAATCGGTTGTATGCCAATCCGAGGAAGAGCAAATGTTGCATGCGTTGTTATCAGAAATGAAGGCACAAGATCGAGCCGCTTTAATCTTACGATATTGGTACGATTTCTCAGACCAGGAGATCGGCAAAGCCCTTTCCTGTTCTGTCAGTGCAGTAAAAAGCCGGCTTCACCGGGCTCGACTGCAAATGGCCCAAAAATGGCAATCCGCTCAGCAGACGGTCACCTCTCCTGAAAGGAGCTACGATGAAACACCAACCTTTTGAAAACTGGATCCTTGATGATGATCTCGAACTTTCCCAGGAGCAAGTGTCAGCCCTAAAAAAGCACTTGGAAGACTGCTCATACTGCCAGGAACTTGACAAAAACTGGCAGGCTGCCACCATGTTATTGGTGACCAGGCCCATTCTTTCGCCCTCCTCTGGGTTTTCTTTGCGCTGGCAAGACCAGTTCGTTGCAAAGCGGCTTTTACAACAGAAAAAGCAGGTCAGAAAAACCTTTTTGTTCGTTTTCCTCGGCATCTTTACGACCAGCATATTATTAATGCTATACCTCGCCCTCACCGCCGACCTCGCGCACACACTTGTCACCCTCACAAAAGGAATCATCAATCTCTCGTTTTCCTTCATAAAAGTTGCCCAGGTTGTCAAACCGTTTCTTAATAGCCTTCCTACGGTCATACCCGTTAGCGCGTGGATGTTTTTAACAACAACCTTTGTCACCCTGACATTCGCATGGTTCGTTGCAGTCTGGCAGTTTGCTTTCAAAGGAGTATACAACCAATGAAAATCAAAAAGATCGGCTTTCTGCTCATCTTTATTCTGACCACCTTCCTAACTTTCCCTTCACAAGTCTATGCACAAGCGCCGGATGGGAGCGGAAAAATTATTTTTGGCGGAACCTATGACCTGAAAGCGGGTGAAACCCTTTCGGGAGACTTGTCAATCTTTGGCGGCACAGTAACGATTGATCAAAATGCCGCCGTGCACGGGGATATTTTCACAATAGGCGGTTATCTGGAACTCAACGGTACCGTAACCGGAGATCTGGTTGCAGTTGCGGGCAACGTCACATTGGGGGATTCGGCTATTGTAGAAGGTGATCTCACCACAATCAACGCTGCCGTACAAAGGTCGGCCGGTTCGACGATCAAAGGAAGCACTATCATCCAAACACCCGACACGTTCGACTTCGAGAAATTGTCTTCAGCCCTTCCGCCCTTCCGCCTTCGTGCAGGAACTCTTCAATCCCCGTTAAACCTCAACTTTCTCAAGCCGCTTGGTAATTTACTCTGGGGAATATTCATTGCATTTGCTCTTGCTGCTCTCGCAATGCTTGGCATGTTATTTCTGGAAAAGCCTGCCGGCCGTGTCGCCTATACAATGGCAAGCCAGCCAATTATAGCTGGCGCCTTGGGTTTATTAACATTCATCGTCCTTCCGCCGTTGCTGCTCTTGCTTGCCATTACGATCATCTTATCTCCCATCAGCTTGTTGGGATTTCTTCTACTTGCTTTTGCAACCCTTTTTGGTTGGATCACAGCCGGTTATGAAGTGGGTAAGCGTCTCTCCATCTTCCTCAAATGGGAATGCGCCGCCCCTGCATGTGCCGGAATGGGCACATTTATCCTAAGCCTCGTATTAATCATAGTAGGATGGATCCCCTGCATCGGCTGGCTGGCAACCGCGCTGGTGCTGATGATCGGTTTAGGCGGAGTCTTAATGGCGCGGTTCGGTATCGCGAGTAAAACCTCACCGGAGTTTCCACAGTCTGTTTCTCCTCAGGTTACGCCACAGCAAACGGAACTCTCGCCAGAACCGCCCCCGGCTACTATGACTGCCCCACAAACATCTAAAGACCCGGAAGTAAAAGCTCCGACACCGAAGAAACCCGCCAGGAAACCGCGGGCTGCTGGTGGCTCAGCGCCGACTGAATAATTAAATCTCGGTAAAGAAGATAGTACAAATCCCCTGGCGGAAACGATCCAGTAACCCCCGGAGTGGGCACCATAACCGAACCATACGGACAATGTAAGACCAGAACCAGAAAATTATTTTACAGGTAGATAAAGATCATTTTCTAGAATCAGATCATACACCTGGGGCAAAAGAAAATAGCGGAAAGGTTTTCCCGCTCGTACTCGTTCTCGAATCGCGCTTGCAGAAATTTCGATAAGCGGTGTATCAAAGAAGAGTACCTTGCTGAATATCCCCTTCAAACTTTCTTCCAAGCCCGCACTGTCAAGGGTCACTCCTGTCCGTCGCATTACTCCTATCCCATCCACCTCGTGAACAAAATCATCGGGGGAGCGCCAGGTGGGCAAATCGCGCAGCGAATCTTCGCCCATGATATAAAATAATCCATCGTGCGGATATTCCTCTTTCAGCATTCGTACCGTATCCACAGCAAAATGTGGCCCTGGGCGGTCTATTTCAATGCGCGAGAGTGAAAAGAACGGGTGGCAGCCAATCGCCGCTTCCGTGAGGCGCACACGGTCTTCCAACTCGGTGATTCTCCAGCCCAATTTATGCGGTGGAATTTCCGTCAGCACCCATAGTATGCGGTCAAGCGCCAATTGATAAAGAGCTTCTTCGGCAAGGATTAAATGGCCGAGGTGGGGAGGGTCAAAAGTTCCACCAAAAATGCCTATACGCATTAACGCTCAGTCCATCCATTCCAGTTCATGGTCTTCCCCAATATAAACCGTATCTCCGTTTTTGATCCCCGCGTCGCGTAGCGCTTCTTCGATGCCCAGCTTGTTCATCAAACGTTGAAAACGCCTTAAGGAACCTTCAAACTCCCAATATGTCATCGCTGCTGCGCGCTCTATTCCAGCGCCGCGCACCATCCAGCCATCAGAGACACGCACTATGCTGAACATGCCCGGAGCGTCTTTGGAGCGGTACACAGGCAGCGTTTTTTCTTCTTCAATTTCAGGTATTTCTTGAAGGGTATTGCACACTTTCCAGAGTAACTGCTGCAAATTCTGGCGGGTTAGGGCCGATATAGTCATTCCCTCATACCCTTGCTTTTCAAGCATTTTCTCAAGCGTTTTCCATTTCTTAGCCGCTTCCGGCAGGTCAATCTTATTCAATACGACAATCTGCGGCTTGCGAATCAAATTCTCATCAAACAATGCCATTTCCGCATTAATTTGAGAAAAATCCCCAAGCGGGTCAGAAGACAAGCCGTCCAATACGTGGATCAAGACTTTTGTCCGTTGGATATGCCGTAAAAACGTATCCCCCAGTCCCACGCCGCGATGCGCACCTTCGATAATTCCGGGGATATCCGCCAGAACAAGGGATGTGTCCATGTCCAGCTCAGCCACACCGAGGTTGGGCTCTAACGTGGTAAACGGATAATCGGCAATTTTGGGCTGTGCATTGGTTAAGGCAGCCAGCAGGCTTGATTTGCCCGCATTCGGCAGTCCAATGATGCCAACGTCTGCAATTAATTTCAATTCAAGGTTAAGCAGTCGTTCCTGGGCCGGCTCTCCCTTCTCTGCAATGCGGGGCGCCTGGTTGCGTGAGGACACAAACCGCGCATTCCCCCGCCCCCCCCTTCCGCCCTTGCATACAAGCAGTTCCTGGCCCGCCCTAACCAGATCACCAAGCACTTCTCCGCTGGTATTATCGGTAACCACAGTACCAGGAGGAACAGGGATTAACAGGGCCTCGGCAGAGCGTCCTGTCATATTATTGATGCCACCTTTGCCCCCTTCCTTTGCCGCGTATTTTTTAACATGCCGGAAAGATGAAAGTGTATTCAAGCTGGGCTTGACCACCAGAATGACATCACCGCCTCGGCCTCCATCCCCGCCATCCGGGCCGCCCCTGGCAACATACTTCTCTCGGTGAAAGTGAACAAACCCATCCCCGCCCTTACCAGAACGTACAGAAATCTCGGCTTCATCAATGAACATGGTCTGATTGTATCACGAACAAAAATGAACCGGTTTTCCCGGTTCATATAAAATTGTCTTACTCCAATCTCCTAACCAAACTTCGTCTGAAGGATTTCTTTCAATGTGGGCTGCCCAATTTCCTGCAATTCGTAACGCACCCTTGCCAAAGGTTTATTAACCTTGAGGATGCGCGTCAAGTCAATCGGAGTAGCAGAGATCACCAAATCCACCGGCGCGTTATTAATGGTTGCTTCCAAATCATGAATCATCTCTTCGCCATACCCCATCGCAGGGAGGATCGGCCCTGTGCCGGGATATTTTTTATACATCGCAATGATGGATCCAACCGCGTAGGGTCTGGGGTCAACAATTTCTGCGGCTGCATATCGACGCGCCGCCACCCACCCGGCCCCATAGGTCATTTCACCGTGAGTTAAGGTTGGACCATCTTCGATCACCAGTACATGTTTGCCGCGTATCATTGCATAGTTCTCAATATACAGCGGTGAGGCAGCTTCAATGATCTCCGCCTTCGGGTTAAGGGCAGAAATGGTCGTCCGTACTTCTATCACGTTTTCAGGTGCAGCCGTATCCACTTTGTTGATAACGAAAACATCTGCAAGCCGGACGTTGGTTTCTCCGGGGTAATAGCGTGTTTCATGGCCTGGCCTGTGAGGGTCAACAACAACAATATTCAAATCAGGTTTATAAAAGGAAAAATCGTTATTACCACCATCCCACAAGATGATATCTACTTCTTGTTCAACCTCTCGTAGAATGGCTTCATAATCCACCCCTGCATAAACGATCACATTATTATCCAGGTGGGGTTCATACTCTTCCCGCTCCTCAATTGTGCATTGGTGCACGTCCAGATCACTATGCTCGGCAAAGCGTTGTACTTTTTGGGTTGCCAGGTCACCATAAGCCATAGGGTGCCGGACCGCAGCCACCTTGAAACCCATCTCTCGCAGCAATAAGGAAACGTGCCGGGCTGTTTGGCTTTTTCCAGACCCCGTCCGCACTGCGCAAACTGACACCACCGGTTTACTCGATTGCAATTGGGTGCCATCCACGCCCATTAGCCGGAAATCTGCACCAAGCGCCAATACCTCTGATGCCTTGTGCATCACATACGCATGCGAAATATCGCTGTACGCGAAGATAACCTGGTCAATCTTTTGGTCTCGAATGACCTCAGCCAAATTACTCTCCGGATAAATCGGGATTCCTTCCGGGTAGAGTGAACCTGTTAATTCAGCAGGATACCTCCGCCCCTCAATGTTCGGGATTTGTGTTGCCGTAAAAGCAACCACTTCATAGTCCGGATTATCGCGAAAAACAACGTTGAAATTATGAAAATCTCGCCCTGCAGCGCCCATGATAAGAATTCGAATTGCATTCATTTTTTAATCTCTCCTGAAAACTGAGATGTCTGTCCGCTCACATGATCTCTGGAGCGCGAATACCCAATACTTCCAGGCAGTTATGGATCGTTTGTTTTGCTGCTGTCGTGAGTCTGATCCGGAAACTTCGAATGGGCTCCTCGGCCTGCAAAACAGGACATTGATTGTAGAAATCGTTGAAAGAGCGCGCCAGTTCAAACGCCAGGGTGGATAGGTATAAGGGGCGATATTCTTTTGCCGCCCTCTGCACTTCTCCTGGGAAGCGGGAAATCAACTCGATCAGTTCAATTTCCGCCTGATTCAAGGGATAACTGACTGCCAGGTTGTCTGAAAGCTTCTTTTCGGTTTTCTTAAGAATGCTGTTTGCTCGCACATACGCATATTGGATATAGGGGGCTGCCTGCCCGTTAAAGTCCAGAGCTGAGTTCCAGTCAAAGGTAACGATCTTGGTATTATCGCGCGACAACATCGAGTATTTAATTGCCCCAAATGCGACGGTCTTGGCAATATCTTCTTTCACTCCTTGCGGAAGTTCCGGATTTTTCTGCTGTACGATTTCCAGCGCCCGCGAGGTGGCTTCCCTCAAAAGATCTTCAAGCAAGACAATTGTGCCATCGCGTGAGGACATGGTGACATTCCCCGGCAGATTAACAATTTCATAAGCCAGGTGATAACAGTTCCTGGCCCAATCATACCCCATCAATTCCAGCGTTTTAAATATCTGCTGCATATAAAGCGACTGGCGCACATCAATGACGTAAATGGATGTATCCAGATTAAACTCTTCAAACTTTTTGATCGCCAGAGAGAGGTCTTTGGTTGCGTACAGAGAGGTGCCATCAGAACGAAGCGCCACTAATACACGGAATTTGTCTTTTGTGCCCGCCAGATCATCCAGCGGGACAATTACCGCCCCTTCCGGTCGTTCGTCACGCGCAATCCCTTGCTTGATTAAACCGGCAACCAATTGCTTTCCTGATTCCTCAACCTCACTTTCAAAGTAGACATGATCAAACCGCACCCCCAGCATCTGATATAGTCGGTCAAAAGCTTCCAAAGACCAGGTCCGTGTCTTCTCCCAGAGTGCAACAATTTCCGGATCCCCCCGATCCCAGCGCCCAAACAATGCTCGCACTTCTTCCTGAACCGCTGGGTCTTCTTCATATCTCTGGTCAGCTTCAGCATAAATTTTCCCCAACCACTGTACCATATCGCCGGATGGTTCTTCCCCCTCATGAAATTTTAAATAATTCCAAAGCCATTTGATGACATGCAAGCCAATATCCCCATAATAGTTGGCGCGAACAACATCAAAACCTGCAAATTCCAGGATGCTAGAAACTGCATCTCCCAGTATCACATTTCTCAGGTGCCCAACATGAAAAGCCTTATGCGTGTTCGGTTGAGAGAATTCAACCATCACCCGCTTCCCGCGCGCTTCCCCTCTACCAAAACGCACCCCATTGGATAGAACCTCATCCACCACCCGGCGTGCAAATTCATTTGTTGAGTAATACAGGTTAAGATACCCGTTAACTGCCTCCACGCGTTCAAATTCCGGCCTATTTTGGAAATGAGAAGCCACAGACTGCGCAATTTCCTGCGCCCGCTGAGAGATGTTTATTTTTTTACCGGCTTTGGCTTCTTGTGCGGCTGTCTGAAAAAAGGGGGTGGAAATACCCCAATGACCACTGAACGGGATCCAATTCCACTGGATAATGGGCGGGGGCAAACCCTGATCTCCACAATACTGCTGGATTTCTAATGCAATATTTATTTGCTCTGTCTCAAACATCTTCTGCCTTTTCACCCGCGCTAAGTTACTGGCTGGCAGCAATTTTGCGCATTATATCATATCAAAATACAAAAGCGGGAGAAATTAACTCCCGCCTTAGAAGAGAAAGTGTCACCAAAAGGATGCTTTTTTATCTTACGCTTGCTGTTTTAATGCAGCCAACCGTTTCATCAGACGGCTCTTGCGGCGAGAAGCATTATTCTTATGAAGAACACCTTTCGCGGCCGCCTTATCCAATGAGCTGATCGCTTTAATAACCGCAACTTCCGCGGATTCTACATCCGCCTTCTGGATTTCGATACGGGCTTCTTTCATGGAAGCGCGCGTCCGGCCGCGAACGATGCGATTGCGAATCCGTCGTTTTTCATTCTGTTTATTACGCTTGATTGCAGACTTGATATTTGCCAACTGACTTCCTCCAAATGAATACAGTAGAACAATGCAAAGGCTGATTCTACCCGACAGAATACAATTTGTCTAGAGAGAAATCCACAATTTCCCTAAGAATCTTGTAGAGCGGCAACGCCAGGAAGAGTAAGCCCCTCCAGCATTTCCAGTGAAGCTCCGCCGCCAGTGGAAATGTGGGTAATTTGATCTGCCAAACCGGATTGTTGAATAGCCGCAACGGAATCTCCGCCGCCGATAATGCTCACCGCGCTGCTTTGGGCAACCGCCTTCGCAACACCATATGTACCTTGTGCAAATTTACTCATCTCAAAAACGCCCATTGGTCCATTCCAAATCACCGTTCCGGCGCCGGCGATAATATCAGCAAAAGCTTTCACCGTTTCGAGGCCAACATCCAAAATGCGCCAACCATTCGGCACATCACCCACCGCCATCGTTTTGACTGTGGCATCTTCTGCAAATTTATCCCCCAAGACAACATCAACGGGCAAATGGATCCTCCTGCCGCCCTCAGCCAACAATTCTTTGGCAATTTCCACAGCTTCATTCTCAACAAGCGAATCAGCCACATCAATCCCTCGTGCCTTGAGAAAGGTGTTCGCCATTCCTCCGCCGACTAAGATATCATCAGCTTTCGTTAACAAATTGCGGATAACACCAATCTTGTCGCTGATCTTCGCTCCGCCCAGGATCACTACAAACGGGTGCTTGGGATCGGCAATCGCCTGCCCCAAATAGCGAATTTCTTTTTCAAGAAGAAAACCCGCTGCCGAGGGCAGCAAACGGGCAACCCCTTCAGTTGAGGCATGCGCCCGGTGTGCAGAGCCAAACGCGTCGTTAACGTACACGTCCGCCAGTGTCGCAAGTTGCCGGGCCATCTTAGGGTCATTCTTTTCTTCCCCCTCATGGAATCTGGTGTTTTCAAGCACCAGGATATCCCCAGGCCGCATCTTCATAGAAGCTTTTTCCGCCTCCGGCCCGATACAATCTGTGGCAAAATCAACTTTCCTATCCATTAATTTTCCAAGATAGGCAGCAACCGGGTTCAACGAATACTTGGCTTCATACCCACCTTTCGGTCGCCCGAGGTGTGAGCATAAGAGGACGGCAGCCCCTTGCCCCAGCAGGTATTCAATGGTTGGTAGCGCGGCGCGGATACGCGTATCATCCCCCACGATTCCCTCTTTTAAAGGAACGTTAAAATCCACTCTCACCAGCACGCGTTTTCCCTTTACATTCAAATCTTTGAGTGTCTTCTTGTTTAACATTTTTTCCCCTCCTTATATACCAATAACGTAATGCGCAATCAGGACTTTCAACTACGCATTACGTTATTGAGTCAGGACCTCATTAAAGGGTTTTTGCAATCAGTGCAGCCAAATCCGAAGTACGAACAGAATACCCCCACTCGTTATCGTACCAAGCCACCACTTTGACAAAATTGCCGCCCATCACAAGGTTTGAGGGCAAATCAACAATGGACGACCTTGAATCGCCTTTGAAATCCGATGAAACCAAAGGGTCCCCGTACTCACCGGAGGTATAGCCGAGAATACCTTTCAGGGCACCCTCGGAAGCATTTATGAATGCCTGATTCAGTTCTTCTTTCGTAGTAGACTTCTCAACCTGCACGGAAAAATCTACAACAGAGACTGTCGAGGTAGGAACGCGCAGGGAATACCCATCAAATTTCCCTTTCAAATCGGGGATAACCAGTGCCAATGCCTTTGCTGCTCCAGTTGTTGTCGGGATGATATTTAATCCAGCTGCCCGCGATCGGCGGATTTCCTTCTTATGACCCTGATCCAGGATCACCTGATCATTGGTATAGGAATGGATCGTTACCATCATACCGTATAAAATCTTAAATTGATCGTGTACAATCTTAGCTGCTGGTGCCAGGCAGTTGGTTGTGCAGGATGCATTGGAAAGAACATGGTGTTTGGCGGGATCGTACTTGTCGTCATTCACCCCTAACACCACCGTTAAATCCTCATTCTTTGCGGGTGCGGAAATAATCACCTTTTTCGCGCCGCCCTTCTGAATATGGACATTTGCACCAGGCTTGCCTTTTGCCGGGTCGCCAACAGCATCTGTAAAGATGCCTGTGCATTCAACCACAATGGATACCCCCAAGTCCGCCCAAGGCAGGTTTCCGGGATCTTTCTCGGAAAAAACTCTGATTTTCTTGCCGTCCACGACAAGGTCGTTCCCTTCTACTTCTACGCTCCCGGGGTAAATCCCATAATTGGAATCGTATTTAAGAAGATGCGCATTCTGTTCAGTATCAAAAAGGTCATTTACAGCTGCTACTTCCAACTCTTTTCCGTGGAATTCATTGATCGCTTTTAATACTTGCCGGCCTATCCGGCCAAACCCGTTGATACCCACCTTTACTGTCATTTGCTGCCTCCTAAAAAATCTATTTATGTTTGTACATAAAAATGGTTAATCACTCAGTCCTCCTTGCTGCTCAAAGGACCAGTTCGTTCATAGTATAAGTCTAACACTACCTGGGCAAGATGTTTAGAATCATGACGCCAGGGATTTTCCTCATCCACAATATCTGCAAGATAGACAGGGTAACGATCTTCCAGGCCGCTCTCCGGTTTCACCCAGTTAACACCTTCAGGGAGGGAAACATCAAATTGATAATTGCAAACAATCAGGTCAAACCATCCTTCCCCTAAATAGGCTTCCATCTTTTGAATATGGTCTCCACAGGAGTAGCCATCAGTCTCACCGCGCTGCGTAGCAACATTGCACACATAAACCCGCAAAGCTTTGCTTGTTCGGATCGCCTCCGCCAAATCAGGAACCAGTAAATTGGGAGCTATGCTTGTATAAAGGCTTCCCGGCCCAATAACAATCATATCCGCTGAGAGTACTGCCTGAATAGATGGAGGAAAAGCCAGGGGGTTGTTCGGCTCCAGCCACACACGTTTCACCACCCCTTCCGTTGCCGGGATTTTGCTCTCCCCCTTTACTACTACAGACTGTTCCCGCCCAGGCAGTGCCACTTCAGCGACCAAACGGACGTCATGCAGCGTAGCAGGAAGAACACGTCCTTTCACGGCCAGCACACGGCCAGATTCTGCCACTGCCTCTTCAAAGCTCCCTGTTATATCTGTCAAGGCCGTAATAAAAAGATTCCCAAGCGAATGACCGTTCAACCCTGCCGCGGCTGAAAACCGATATTGGAAGATTTGCGTTAACAGGGTCTCATCATCGGACAAAGCTGTAAGACAGTTGCGAATATCCCCAGGTGGAAGGATCCCAATATTCTTACGCAATTCCCCCGAGGAACCACCATCATCCGCGACGGTAACAATCGCAGTAAGGTTGCTGGTATGTTCTTTCAGCCCTCGCAACAAAGAAGAAAGGCCATTCCCTCCACCCACCACTACAATACGTGGCCCGCGTTCCCGGCGGCGAAAAGCGCTCACCGCATCGAGCACAGGCTTTCCTGGGTGCAAAAATGGCTTAAGTAGCGCCCGGTTCAAACCCCACATACCGGCTACAATCAGCGCCAAGCCACTTCCTCCAAAAATAACAGCGCGTAACGTACGGTCAACAAACCGCAGCGAAAGGAGGGAAATAGCAGGAAGCCACCATGTATCCGGCGCGGTGCGATAGACATCAAGAATTAAAATGGCAAAACCAACCCCCACCAGGGTTATACCCCCCAAGATCAATGCAATCCAACGCTTTACACCCAAGCCAGGAGTCAACCACCGCAGTTTTTTTACGAGGTAACCCCACACCCTTGATACCCAAGATTTTGGCTGGCTTCGCATATTTCGCAATCATAGCAGTGATTAGAGACAGCGTCAATATTACTTTTGGACACCGGGTCATCTAAAAATATCCTCATTAAAATCATGCTATAATTTTTCATTAACCTTTTAATTTAACTGTATAAAGACCAATCAATGCTCTTGCCTGAAGAAGCCAAAAATGTTGCCTGATTTCAGAGTACGACAAAGGGACTACCTGCTGGAGCTGGCTCGCGCCTTAACACAGGAACTCAATCTCGATAAGCTCCTGGAGCGCGTCATCTCCATTTCAATTGAGATGCTTGCCGGCCAGGCTGGTTTGATTATTTTACGGACACCTCCGGAAGGCTGGCGCGTCCAGGTTTCGTTGGGGCTTCCTGCAGGATTTCTCCACTATCTTGAGCCTTTGTTGGCTGAAGCACCTTTGGAAACAGACAATCCCGAAGGATTTGAACTCCATAAAATCAACCAGATCCTTCAAGAAGTAACCCGTATAGCCAGTTTTGGGTTGTTGACAGGTGTGGGTCTCCCGCTCGTCGCCCGCGAAAAAATTGTAGGAATGATCTTTATTTTTCGCAACTACCGGGTGAGCTTCTCCGGAAATGACCGCGCGCTCTTAAGTAGTTTTGCCAACCAGGCCGCAATCGCTGTTCAAAATGCCCTGCTCTACACTCAAATAAGCCATGAAAAACAGCGGCTGGATGCCCTGCTTGATTCCACGGCTGATGGCATCATAATTCTCGCCTCAGATCATACAATCGAACGATGCAACCCCGCGTTTTCAAGAATGCTGGAGATGTCCATAGACCAAATTCAGGGAGAGCAACACGAAGATATTATTCGTTGGGCAAATTCTCCCGAAGGTTTAACACTTGAACAAGCAGAAAAAGATGGGTGGCCGTTAACTCCACATGCCTCCCTTTTTGTGGAGGGGGACCTTCGCAGAAACAATAGCAAGGTTGCGCTTCCGGTGGGAATTACTTACTCGCCGCTAGTCTCGCAGGAAGGTCAATTGATGAATATCATCGCTACCATTCGGGATATCACCCGTTGGCGGCAAGCCGATGAATTAAAAAGCACTTTCATTTCCATTATCAGCCACGAACTTAAGACACCCGTAGCACTTATCAAGGGGTATGCAAGCACTCTACGCCGGGAAGACGCCAAATGGGATCCCTCCGTTGTGGAAGACAGCCTAACCGTTATCGAAGAAGAAGCAGACCGGCTGACCCTCCTCATCGAAAATTTGCTGGACGCTTCCCAGCTTCAAGCTGGCGGGGTCAAGCTAAAGAGGTCAGATGTCAATTTGCCAGACCTCACTGCCCGTATTGTCAAAAAACTACAGACTCAGACTGAAAAACACAAAATTTCTGCGGACTTCCCTTCCGATTTCCCGGTAGTTCTTGCAGATGAAAATCGTATCCAGCAGGTGATTTCAAACCTGATTTCCAATGGCATAAAATATTCTCCGGATGGTGAAATCTATATTACCGGACAGGTCAAGCCAAGCCTTGTGATCGTCTGCGTCAGCGACCAGGGTCCTGGTATTGCACCCGATGACATCCCTCATGTGTTTGATCGCTTCTATCGCTCCCCGGAAATGGCAAAACAACAAAAAGGCGCCGGTTTGGGACTATACCTTGCAAAAGCAGTGGTGGAGGCACATGGAGGCCACATATGGGTGGACCCCGAATCGGGCAAAGGGGCGCGCCTCTGTTTTTCTCTTCCACGCCACCCCGAGACTTAAATTCTCAGCGCCTTCCTTCGGATGGTATAATGGCGCAATACGAAAATTGAAAGAAACCAGAGGATACCAATGCCACAAACCACCACTTCCTGCCCGCGCTGCCGGCAGCCGATAATTGCGGATATAGATCAACTATTCGATACAACCGCCGACCCCCAGGCAAAACAAAAAATTTTAAGTGGATCCGCCAACAGGATCAACTGTCCTAATTGTGGCTACCAGGGAATGGTCGCGGCGCCCATTGTTTACCACGATGGTGAAAGGGAACTCTTATTAACTTACTTCCCACCTGAACTGGGTTTGCCAATCAATGAACAGGAACGCATGATCGGGCCATTAATCAACCAGGTGCTCAATCGCCTGCCTCCCGAAAAGAGAAAGGCTTATCTCCTGCGCCCACAGACAATGTTGACTTTTGACACAATGATCGAGCGCATTCTGGAGGCTGATGGCATTACCAAGGAAATGATTGATGCACAGCAAAAGCGCGTCTTGCTTTTGCAGCGCTTGCTGAGCGCCACACCGGAGAGCAGAACAGAAATTATCCAACAAGAAACCGAATTGGTGGATACCGATTTTTTCACCATTTTAAACCGCCTAATCGAAGCTTCTATGGCACAGGGAGATCAACAATCCGCGCAAATGCTAGCCGGGTTGCAGCAGCAATTATTCAATGAGACAGAAGCGGGAAAAGAATTAAAATTGCAGACAGAGGAGGCACAAGCTGCCATCAAAAGCCTGCAAGAATCCAGCAAACAAGGATTAACGCGGGAAGCACTTCTCGACCTAATGATCTCGGCTCCCACCGAAATTCGCCTTTCAACCCTTGTGGGGATGACGCGTTCCGGTATGGATTATGCCTTTTTCCAACTCCTATCCGACCGTATTGAAAACACAAAAGGGGAAGAAAAAGAGAAATTGACAGTATTAAGAGAGAAGCTGCTGGAAATGACAAAAGTAATTGATGAGGCAGTGAACAACAAAATCAAGGCTGCCCGGAGCTTGCTCGAAAAAATCCTGGCACATCAAGATATTGAAAAGACATTGGAAGAGAATCTGGAAAGAATTGATGAATTCTTTTTTGAAGTTGTTCAAACTGATTTACAGGAAGCACGCCAGTCAGGCAATCTGGAAAAAAGCGGGAAGCTGCAAAAAATTACAGAGATCCTCCAGAAATTCACTGCTCCGCCAATGGAAGTAAGCGTCATTGAGGAACTAATAAAAGCCAATGATGAAGTAGCACGACAAGCTGCCCTGGAAGAAAATGCAGAAAAGATTACCCCTGAATTTCTCAGCTTCTTTGCGAGTTTGATCGCCCAGGTCGAATCGCAGCAGCAATCAGAAGAAACACTTCAAAAACTTAAAGAAGCTTATAAGCAAACTTTGCGATTTTCGATGATGGCAAATTTAAAAAACTAACCAGAACTGATAAATCAAAAAAGATTCCGGTTCCCACTCACCGGAGTCTTTTCGTATCTTATCACAACACCAAGTATTCCAGGTTTAGGTCTCCGCAGGGTTTTCAAGACGAAGACCGTGTCCTCTCACAGTAATGATGTAAGGGTTTCCTTTGTCAATTTGCCCCAAACGATCGCGTAAACGCCGCACCAGTGCATCGAATGCCTGCTCCGAAACTCCCCTGGCTTCTTCGCTACCCCAGGTTGCTTCTACTAAATCCTGACGGGAAACAACTTTTCCCTCTTGATCGTAAAGAGCTTTTAAAAGGCGAAACTGTTGCACAGAAAGAGGCGGGAGCACCTCTGTATTACCGATCCACACCCGTCGTGAACGTCCATCGAGGTACAACTTTCCTGTTCGGATTCCCAGATGGGAAGCCCTTCCCTCCTCCATTGGCATCGTCGCGTCCGAACTCAAATACACAAAATTTTGCACCAGGGCAACTTGAAGCAAATCTCCATCATTCAGATAAACCGGCTCCGCAACCACAGCGCCATTACAATATGTACCATTTTTACTTGAAAGATCTTCAAGCAGCAACCCATCCTTCTGCGTGCTGATCCTTGCATGAAATCTGGAGACTTGCCGGTCCGGCACCACAATTTCACAAGCGGCATCCCGTCCAATGATAAGCACATTTTGAAGTAGCCAGCGCTCTCCATTTAAAGGGCCAGCCTGTGCTATTAATACCGGCAGGTCGGTTTCCAATCGGTTATCCATACCCTTCCTCCAACATTACTTCAATCATCCATCGGAACTCAGAAAGATAAAGACAAATCAGGTGGTTTTGATTTTTCCCGAACAGTTCATATTTTCTCCAAAACGGAAATTCCAAGCGAGCTACGAATCAATCATAGCAGAATTTTTAAATTTATGTTATCCTTTTCATCAGAAACCGGAGTGTCACGCCGAAGCTCAATCACATCCGGTATGTTACGAAAAAACCCTATCAAGGACAGGTAATGCCAATCCCATTAAAAGCCGGAGAAGTTTTACGCGGCAGATATAAGATCATCCGCATTATTGGGCAAGGCGGCATGGGAAGCATTTACCTGGCCGAAGATCAAAGACTCTCAGGAAGACAGTGCGCCCTCAAAGAGGTAGAACACGACCGTTCTCTTCCCCCCCTTCTTCTGCAAGAAGCGCGGGATCAATTTCTGCGTGAAGCGACCATCCTCGCCCGGTTAGACCACCCCAACCTTCCCAAGGTATCCGATTTTTTCGCCATTGCCAGCCGGGATTACCTGATTATGGATTACGTACCGGGAAAAGACTTGCGCACCTTGATGATCGAAGCGCGTCAGTCAAAAAATTATCTGCCGGAGAGTGATGTTCTCAATTGGGCAAGCCAGCTTGCCGATGCACTCAGCTATCTTCATAACCAAAACCCGCCTATTCTCCACCGCGATATCAAACCAGGCAATCTCAAACTTACCCCTATGGGTCTTCTCAAACTTGTAGATTTTGGCTTGGTAAAACTGCTCGCCCCTGGTGAGGTTACCATTACAATCTTACAAGGTCAGGGGACCGCACTTTACACGCCCTTGGAGCAATACGGAGGTGACAGCGGTCATACTGATGTGCGCAGCGACATCTTCGCTTTTGGTGCAACTTTATATCATTTGTTGACCAACCAGCCGCCGCCCAATGCCCGCGAAAGATTCTTAAACCCGGATTCCTTAATTCCACCACATGAAATTAACCCCACCGTCAGTATCCGCACAGCCCGAGCAATTCTTTGGGCTTTAAAACTACATCCCGATGATAGACCCGCAAATGTGGAAGATTTTCGCAATAGCCTGCTAGGCGACCGTCCGATATACACAAGACAATCCACCCAACCGCTTCATAATACTGTAGCCTTCTTTGGCCCCGCAGAAAACTTGCTTTTATGGGGCGCATTGGCATTGACCATGCTCGGGCTGATCATTACGCTTGCTCATTAAAACGCGCCGCCAGCTATGTGCCCGAGGGAGGGAGTTTCAAGCTCTTCCGCCGGCGCCAAAAATAACCGCCCAACCACCCTGCAATAACTCCGCTCAAAACCATCAGAGTCTGTTTAAAAACCCCGCTGAAACCGTCCCAAGTAAACTCGGGCAGTGTTCCTGCTGCCATAAGGGTATAAACCACCAGTCCGCCAATCGCCGCGCACAAAGCCCAGCGCAACGCCCAACTATGCCCGATGCGAATTCTCGCGATCCCATAAATTCCAAAAGCCGACCCCCAAACAAGGATAACAGCCAGCAACCAATTTCCAACATTTGGCGCCGGACGCACCGGTTTCTCTATGACCTCTATCGGTGCCGTTTCCTCGGTGGGCGGGAGTGTAGGCGCACGCGTTTCCGTCGCCTGAACAGTTGGCGCCACCAACGTAATCGCTGCGGCTTCTGTAGTAGAAACATCAAGTTGAAGCAGCGCGGACACGGAAGCAGGATCGCTCACGACACGAATTTCCAGAAATCCCGGAGTCATGATCCTGTAAGCAGCTTTTGCCATGCCAGCGGATGTCGTTGTTTCAGTCTGTTGGGTAATACCACTCTCGCCCCCCGTCGTAAAGAGGAAGCGTACTACAGTGCCATCGGGTACAGGGTTATGATTGTGATCATAGATCACACCTGTGACTAATGGCAGAGTGTCGCCTACTCTGAACCGTATCGGTGAAAGCGCTTGCGGGGTTAATGTGCCCGCAGGCAAAGTTGGCTGTGGAATTGTCAGCGCTTCCAGGTCAAGGTAAAGAGGTATGACTTGTGCCGGGTCAGGAGAAGTTGCTGTGATCAGGTCATACCCTAACCCTGGAATAGAAACCGGCGGTGCGCCTGCAGGGCTGATTTCTTGGAATAATATCCGGGCGGCAACATCAACAAAAGGCGGAGACTTGCTGTATAACCCATAGTATGCAGAAAGTTTGGAAGTCTCGGTCGCGTCGAGGTAATAAGGAGCATTGAAAGCAAATACGATTACTTTCTTATTGGTTAATAATTCCGGTCTTTCTGACAATAAACGTTTCAAAGCCATCGACTCAGGCCGGCTGTGCTCCATTTTTAATGCCGCAAAGACCACCCAATCCGCAGAGCGCAAATCCTCTTCCAAGGGCGGCAAATCGGGCGCGTTGTTTAAAAAGCCCTGCAGATCGAGAAAAGAGTAAGACGCCAAACGGTATTGAAATACCTGTCCGCCTGCTTGAGGACCATACAACCGCACTACTGCACTTTGTAACGCGTCCAGCGGCAGTAACGCTTGATCTGTACAACTGCCACACTGCTTGCCCAACAAAACATCTGTGATGAACACAATTCGTTCGCGCGTTTGAGGCGGTTCAGACAAAGTGATTGCCAATTCGCTTGCATCCGGGCTGAGTAGTGTCGCCGCTTTTTGGGCAATTTCAAAAACAACCTGCTGCGATTTTCCAACTTCATTCAAGCCTGCATCGGCGGGAATGACATTCCCGGGCTGAAAATCCAAATACATCTGGTATTTAAGTGTCAGCAAGCGTTCAACGGAAGCATCCACTCTTTGTGCAAATGCGCCGTCTTCCCGATATTTCTGAGTAAAGAATTTAAGCGTTTTGATAATTGTGGTGTAAGAATCGGGGTCACCCGGCGACAAAAAATTGTCGAGATATAATAAGTCACTACCCGCCAGGAAGGCATTGCGCGCCACCTGTTTTCCATCAAAAACTATTCCTTTTGGATCATAAAATTTTCTGACTGCCTGACTACCTAAATTATCGCTGACAATGATCCCACCGTCCGCGCGCCATGTAGAAAATTGCGGTAAATCCATCAGTTGCTGCAGCGCTGCGGGATCAAAACTCACCGGGCGCGTCGTTGCCCGAATATTCCCCTGAAATCCCTGATAACGGATATGCGAAACAACCAGCCCATCGGCGGTGGAAATCTCTTCCGGGGCATTTCCAGTAACCGCAAAAAATGGGGCCAATTCAATCTGTTTTAATTGCTCCAGGGATTTTCGTACCGTTGCAATCTCTTCTTCAGGTGGGCGGTCAGATCCGCCACGCCCAGGAAAATGCTTTGCAATAACCGCCATTTTCCCATCACTGCCCTCATGGACGCCCTGGATATATTTTTTACCCATCTCCCCCACCCAAAAAGGGTCGCTCCCAAACGTTCGGGTGCCAAGATCTTCGCCCACCTCGGTTTGCAAAACA
>JADLFQ010000006.1 GCA_020845515.1 Anaerolineaceae bacterium
GACATTTTTTCTCCTTATTAAGACTGCCACACCCCAACGCTTATGGTTGGAGGGTGGATCAACGGGTCGCAAAATTCATATATGAAATTGTAGCAAATTAGACTATTAACATCAAATTATAGACAGTCTTCCACGGATGCAATCTTCCCTGACCCTCGCAGTTGAAAAAGGTATAATTGCCAGTGTATGCCCGAATCAGCCAGGAAAACTGATCCCACTGCCCCGGCCATCGGCGTCTTTGACTCCGGCGTTGGCGGGCTTTCCGTACTGCGGGCGATCCGGCAGCAATACCCCGCGCAAAATCTGATCTATTTTGCCGACCAGGCGCATGTGCCGTACGGTTCGCGCTCGCTGGAAGAGGTGCGCTGTTTCAGTGAGGAGATCGCTCGTTTTTTGCTCGAACAGGGCGCGGGGGTGGTGGTTGTGGCGTGCAATACGGCTTCGGCGGCGGCACTGCATACGTTGCGGGACGTCTATCCACAGACCCCTTTTGTGGGCATGGACCCGGCGGTGAAACCGGCCGCCGAGCAGACGCACACGGGCCTGGTGGGCGTGCTGGCAACACCGGCGACGTTTCAGGGGGCGCTTTACGCCTCGGTGGTCGAACGTTTTGCCAACGGCGTAGTGATTTTACAAAACACCTGCCCGGGCTTGGTCTGCGAGATCGAAGCCGGCCGGCTGGATGGGGAGAGAACCCGCGCGATCCTTGAAGAGGCGCTGCATCCGATGCTGGCGCAAGGGGTGGATACGATTGTGATGGGCTGCACGCATTATCCCTTTGTGATTCCATTGATTGAAAGAATTATCCAGGCTTATGCGGGCGCGCCCGCCGTGCGGGTGATTGACCCGGCCGCGGCGATTGCCCGCCAGACCGGGCGGGTGCTGGCAGCGCGTGGCTTGCAGGCTCAGGCCTCCCACCGGGCAGCGGCGCGTTTTATCACCACCGGTGAACCAGCAGCATTACAACATTTGCTGCCCGCCTTGTGGGGCGGCGCCGCGCAGGTGGAAAGGGCAACCTGGCGGGGAGGAAGTCTGACCCTTGCCGGATGAGGGGCTGCTTCCCCTCCCGCGATGCTGAGGGGGGCAGGCTTTGACAACGCGCTGCCAGCCGGGGTGCAATCTGGTATACTTATCGCATCGAAGCCTCAGGAGGGGCTGATCTGATGTCTGATTCTGAACTTGAGATTAATCTCGACCCCGTTTCACATATCACTGTGGATGCCATCGGAAAGCCTGGGGAGCGGGTGTTTTATATTCATGGACTTCAAGGCGACCGCGCGGTAACCCTGCTGGTGGAGAAGGTGCAAGTCCAGACGCTGGCGCTCGGTATTGAACAATTTTTGGCGGAAATTGCGGAACGTTACCCTGAAAAACCCGAAGCTTCGGGTGAGTTTGATGAACTTTTAATGCATATTCACCCGCCGGTTGACCCGCTCTTTCGGACGGGAGAGCTGGGTTTGGGATATGACAGCGAAAAAGACAGGGTGATCATCATCGCCCGTGAGGTGATGATGGAGGGCGAAAGCCCGGAAAGCGGGCGTGTCGTCAATTACTGGTGTACACGCAGCCAGGTGCTCGCTTTGGGGCGCTGGACGCTGGAGGTTGCCAAGCGCGGCCGTCCGATTTGCCCGTACTGCGGGCAGCCGATGGAACCCGAAGGCCATTTCTGCCCCAAAAAGAACGGGCACAAACACTAGACCGGTTATAGCACACCGAAGCGTTTTGGACCTGATGACCCCTGCGCTGGAGAGGAGCAAAATCTTGACGGCCTTGCAGAAAGGTGAGATCACCCTGCAGGGTCAGTTCCTTAATAGCTCGAACTATACCTTTCTCGGAACGCTCAACCATCAAGACATACAGTTCCGCGTTGTTTATAAGCCCGCACGCGGCGAGCGCCCGCTATGGGATTTCCCCGCAGCGAGCCTGGCGCGGCGCGAGGCGGCTGCTTATCTTGTCAGCGAGGCGCTGGGCTGGGACCTGGTGCCCCCCACCGTTTACCGCCGCCAAAAGATGCCCATCGGCGCTGGTTCGCTGCAGCAGTATATTGAGCATGATCCCGAATACCACTACTTCACCTTCACCCCGGAAGACCGGCTGCGCCTGCAGCCGGCTGTCTTGTTCGATCTGCTGGTTAATAACGCAGATCGCAAGGGGGGGCATATCCTGATGGACGCGGGCAGACATCTCTGGCTGATTGATCACGGGGTTTGTTTTCACGAAGAGGATAAGCTGCGCACCGTAATTTGGGATTTTGGCGGCAAACCGACCCCGGAGGAACTGCGCGCCGGCATCCAGCGTTTTTATCAGGAGCTGGAAAGCGGGGATGCCCTGTGCGGGCAATTGAGTGGACTGTTGAGCGGGGCGGAATTGGGAGCGCTGAAGGCGCGCGCCTGCCGCCTGGCGGTGCAGCAAACCTTTCCCACCCCGGACCAAGTCCGGCGGCCCTTTCCCTGGCCGCCGGTGTAAACCCCAAAAAGCAGCAAACGGAGGAATAGGAATGAGAGAACACAAACTTGCACTGGTGGGTTTTGGAAACGTAGGGCAGGCGCTTGCCCGCCTGCTGGAGCGCAAGAGAGAGACGCTGGCGCGGGATTTTGGCATCTCTTTTAAGATTACAGGGATTGCAACCGGGCGGCATGGCATGGCAATTGATCCTGACGGGCTGGATGTTCCGGCGGCGCTGGCATTGATGAAAAATGGCGGTTCGTTGAAGACACTTTCCGCCGCCCCGGCGCCTGGCAGTGTGATGGAGTTCATTCAGAATTGCCCGGCGGATGCACTCTTTGAAAATTCGCCGGTGAACGTCGAAAGCGGCCAACCGGCTGTGGATCACCTCAAAGCTGCGCTGGAACGCGGCATGCACGCCATCACCGCCAACAAAGGGCCGGTGGTGCATGCTTACAAGGAACTGACCGAACTGGCGGCCGCGAAGCAGCGGCGTTTCCTGTTCGAATCCACCGTGATGGACGGCGCACCGATTTTTTCCCTCTTTCGCGGAGCGCTGCCGGCTGCCGAACTGCGCGGTTTCAAGGGCATTCTCAACTCGTGCACCAATTTGCTTTTGGGTCTGATGGAAGAGGGCAGGAGCTTTGACGAAGCAGTCAGGTACGCCCAATCCATTGGCATTGCGGAGACTGACCCCAGCGCAGATATTGACGGGTGGGATGCCTCCATCAAGGCGGCGGCGTTGATCACCGTGATGATGGGCATTTCCTTCAAACCGCAGCAGGTTGACCGGCAGGGTATTCGCGTGGTTACCCCGCAGATGATTAAGGAAGCACAACAGGCTGGCGAGCGCTGGAAGCTGGTCTGCACTGCCCGGCGGGATGGAGACAAGGTAATGGCGCGTGTCGCGCCGGAACGCATCCCGCCAGGATCTCCGCTGTTCAGCATCAACGGCACCAGCTCGTATGTTCAGTTTGAGATGGACGTGCTGCCGGGACTGGGCGTAGTGGAAAGCGATCCCTCCCCTGAGACTACCGCGTACGGTTTGCTGGCTGACTGGTTGAACGCCGTCCGCGATATGTAAGCCGCGCGCAGCCCGGTATGGTTAAAAGCCAAGGGGTTTTCCAGAAGGCAAGCACGAGCCCCGGCCGGGGTTTGGGGCTGTTGATGCTGGCGTTCACGGCCGGTTACTTTGCCGCCGGCGCTGCGACCCTGCCCGCTTACGGGATGACTTGGGACGAGGGGCTGGGGAACTTCTTCTTCGGCGAGCGTTATCTGTTTTACCTGACGACCTTCAACGGAAAATACCTGGATTTCAAAGCCGATCTGGCTTCTCTGGCGGGTTACCCGCTGCATCTTTTCCTCTCACCGCTGCGCGAATTTCCGCACGAGTTTCCCGCTTTCTTTGATACCCTGTCTGCGGGCGCGATGCACTGGCTGGGCTACCGGCTGCAATGGCTCGATCCGGTGGACGCCTTTCATTTACCCACCGTGCTGGCGGCTGCGCTGTTGCTGCTGGCGCTTCACCGCTTTGCCGCCCCCCGGCTGGGAAGAACAGCCGCATGGGGCGGCGTGCTTTTGCTCGCTTTTACGCCGCGCTTTTGGGCGGATATGCATTTTAACGTCAAGGATATCCCGGAAACGGTCTTTTTTTCGCTGGCTTTGGTGAGTTTTGCCGGCTGTCTGGAGCGGCCGGGCGCGTGGCGGGCGCTGCGCACCGGGCTTGCATTTGGCGCGGCGATTGCCATTAAAGCCAACGGCTGGTTTATACCGGTTGTGCTGTTTCTCAGCCTGCTGCCATGGAACTTCTGCCGGGAGGATTGGTTAAGCCTGGCGCGCCATTTCCTGCGGCGCGCGGGCGATTATGCCCTGATGGCTGTCAGCGGGGCGGGCGTTCTGCTGCTCTCCTGGCCCTACCTGTATGAGGATCCGCTGCGCATCCGGAATTATGCGAATTACATCCTTTCACAGGGGGGGCGCAGCAATTTGGCCGCCTGGAGTTGGCAGCCGGTCAGGATGGTATCCGCGGTGTTGCCGGAAATTCTGCTGATTTTTTTGCTGGGCGGGATCGGAATTGTCGTGTACCGGGCAGTTACCCGCCGCAGTTTTGTGCACCGGATGCTGCTCTTCTGGTGCTTGCTTCCGGTTGTACGCATTTCGCTGCCGGGGATGGTGAATTTCGATGGCATCCGGCACTTCCTGGAATTTCTGCCCGCGGCCTGCCTGTTGGCTGGGGTTGCAATACAGGCGCTGATCGAGCGAACGGGAAGGGCATCCTCCTTGTGGCGTTGGGGGACAGCCGCAGCGCTGGCGGGCTGGCTGGCGATCACCACGCTGCTGGCCTGGCGGAATTACGGGCCGTACCAGCATGTTTACTTCAATTCCTTATGGGGCGGACTGCCAAATGCCGCCGGGCAGTTTGGGCAGGCTGAAGCGACCGATTACTGGGGCGCGACCTACCGGCAGGGGATGGGCTGGCTGGACGAAAACGCGGCGCAGGGCGCGGGTGTTTATGTGCCGGCGGCGCGCTGGCTGGTGGAACTGCCAACCCCGCTGTGGCTGCGCGATGATTTGCGCTTGCTGCCGGAAGATGAGACGCCCGCACTGAACGGAGATGCTGCGCCGGTTTACGTGATGTACGTCACGCGGCCCGAGTCTTCGAATGAGGTCACGCAGTATTGTGAGCGGAATTTAAAACCCGTATATCAGATCGAGGCACAAGGGGTTGCTCTGCTGAAGATTTACCGGTTGGATGGGGAGGCCGCATGGCAGCCGCTGTCCTGATCGGGCTGTATATTCTGGGACTGTGTGCGGTCTATGGGCGCTTCACTGTCTGGCTGGCGGGCAGAGTGTCGGGGGGGACATTTAAGCCGCTCTCATTTCTGCAAGTCTGGCTGGCGGGCTTTTGTGTGGTCACCGCGCTGGTTTCCACCTTATCTTTGTTCCTGCGCACCGGGCTGGAGGCAAACCTGATCCTGCTGGCAGGCGCAGCGGCGATGACCCCCTGGCTGTGGAAGGCGAAGCTGTTGCAGCGGAGGCGAAGCCTCCTGCCGTCACACCCTTTAACTGTCGTGCTGGCGGCGCTGTGCTTGCTGATCGTGCTGGAGATTGGCACCCAACGCGCCAACAATCCGGATACTGGTATTTATCATGCCCAGGCGATCCGTTGGATTGAGACCTACCCGGCAGTACCGGGGTTGGGCAACCTGCACACTCGCTTTGCCTACAATTCAAGCTGGCTGGCTGCCAACGCCCTGTTTAGTTTCGCGTTTACCGGGCTGCGTTCCTTTCATCTGCTGGCGGGTGTGTTCTATGCGGTCTTTTTGTGGGCTTTGGTTGGCGGGGTGAACCGCCTGCTCAAAGGGGAGGGCCGTCCCAGCGATGTGGTTCAGCTCATGCTGCTTCCTGTTGCATTCTATACGCTGGGGAACGCTTTTTCTTCGCCCGGAACGGATTTTCCGGCCATCCTGTTGACATGGACTGCGCTGGCAGAGTGGATGCGCTGGCGCGAGGAAGGTGCGTCGCGCGCCTCCTTCCGGCCGTATTTGCTGGTACTGTTGACGGTGACTGCTGTGACGATTAAGCTTTCGGCTGCGCCGCTGTTGCTGTTTGCCGCGGGCGCGGCCTTGCCGTTCCTCCGCAAGAAAGCATGGAAAGGCTTGCTGGTCATGACGGCACTGGGTGCGCTGGCTGTTCTGCCCTGGATGGCGCGCAGCGTCATTCTTTCCGGATATCTGGTCTTTCCGGAGCCTTCCATTGACCTCTTTAACTTCGACTGGAAGATTCCGGCAGATATTGCCGCCGCTGAAAAGGAATCGATCCAGAGTTGGGCAAAGATTCCGCGCCTGGAGGTGGCTGAAGTGCAAGCCATGCCGCTGCGGGTGTGGGCGGCAACGTGGTACTACAATTTGACCGCCAATCGCCAGGCGATGCTGTGGGCGTCCCCCGCGCTGGCGGCGGGCTGGCTGCTCTTCTCCCTGCTTTTACGCAAAACCACGCGGCGGGTTTGGGAGCGCCTGCGCCTGTATGGTTTTGCCTATGGCGTGATTGGAGCGGGGTGCCTCTTCTGGTTCCTGAACGCTCCCAGCTTCCGTTTTGGGACCGGTTGGGTGACGGCGTTGTTGCTGCTGGCGCTGCTGCCCTGGGCTCTGCTGGCAGAAAACCGGCTGCGCGGGCATGCCCGGCTGGCGTGGGCGGGGGCTGCTGTGGTGATTGCGGCTTATCTGGCGGGGATGCTGGCACAATCTTTTCAGCCGGTCACCCTTGGCCAGAGGCTGGTCTATCCGGCGGATTACATCCGCCTGCCCACGCACCCGTGCGAATTTAAGGGATTCAAGCTGATGTGTGCGGATTCGTACCAGGAATGCTGGTACGACCCGTTTCCTTGTGTGCCGGGGGGGAACCCGCAGGTGGAACTGCGCGGCGCGACCTTCCGGGAGGGCTTTCGCTGGGTGGAATTGGAAAAGAAAAACGCTGCCCTCCTTGGCAACAGGGAGGGCAGCGCAATTGTGTTTCGCTAGATGGAACTAGCGCTTAGTAAACATCATCAATTGTGTTATAGACGTTGAACTTGCCGGTGGGGGTGATGAGGTTCGGGATGCGGTCAATTTCCTTGAGCGAAGCGTCGTCATAGATGACGATCTCGCCGATTTCGCCGGGTTTGGCCGCGTCGCCCCAGACGCTGACCCAGACTTCAGTGCCCTGTTTGTTGTATTCAAAATGCACGGCGCGGCCGTAGGATGCCGCCTCCCAGCATTTGTAAACTTCGTCGGGGTTGGATTTGGCGATGACGCAGATGGTGCGTGAGAGCGCCGGATCGGAGTTGAGAGTCATATCCACCCAAATCCACTGGCTGTTAGGGTGGGTCTTGATAAAGAGGCTGCCGGAGCCGGGCAGGGGGGTGTGCCGCACAACCTTCCAGGCGCTTTCGGGGTGTTTGTCCGGGTCAGTTCCAATTGATACGACCATCGGATCGCCGAGGTGGGGGGTGCTCCAGACAGGGCCAAATTCCGAGTCAATCCAGTTTGCACCGCGGCCGGGGTGTGGCACATCGTAGGTGTCCACCAGAGCCACCAAACTCTCATCGGCTGCGTCAATCACCGCGATGCGGTTGGAGTTGTTCGCTGCCACCAGGAAATAACGTTTGCTGGAATCCCAGCCGCCGTCATGCAGATAGCGCTCGGCTTCGATCATCTTAATGGTCGGATTGACCGGGTCGGCGTAGTTTACGAGCCAAACCTGGCCGGTCTCCTTGATGTTGACGATCCACTCGGGCTTGAAGTGCGAGGCTAGAATGGAGGCGACGCGCGGCTCGGGGTGATATTCCTCGGTGTCATAGGTATAGCTGCGTGTGCTGACAAGCTTGAAGGGTTCGAGCGTCTGCCCATCGAGGATGGCAAAATGGGGCGGCCAGTAGCAGCCAACAATGGCGGAGCGGTCAATGTAATCTCCCAGTTCGCCGTTGTACTTGCTCACTTCCACCGAACGGGCATCGTAGCACAATTGCACTTCAGCGACCTTATCGGGCTTTTCCATCCACAGATCAATCAGTGCGAGCTTGCCGTCACGTCCGATGACATAGGCGTAGCGCCCGGTGGCAGACATGCGGGTGATGTGGACGGCATAACCGCTGTCCACGAGGTTGACAATTTCATGTGTGTCGCCATCAATCACAGCCACCTGTCCGGCATCGCGCAGCGTAACGACAAAATAGTTTTGCCAATCGCGCTTGGTCTGGGGTTCAGTGGGGCGCTCGGCGGGCGGGACGATGACCTTCCAGGAGTCCTTCATCTGCTGCAGCGAGAGTTCGGGTGGGATTGGGGGGTCAATTTGCAGGTATTTTGCCATTACTTCGGTTTCAGCGTGGGTCATGAAACCCTGCTTGCCCCAATCGGGCATGCCGCCGGGTGTGCCGTTATAGATGATTGCGGCCAGACCGGCGGTGCCTTTCGGCGTGGTCAGGTCGGGGGTGAGGCCGGGGCCGGTTGCACCTTTGCGCAGGGTGCCATGGCAGCCGGCGCAGCGCTCGAAATAGGTCTGCTTGGCCCAGTCGTACTCTGCTTCGCTCAAGTCGTGCGCGCCGGTGGAGGAAGCGACAGCCGTTGGATCGGAGGCTTGATTTTCTCCAGCAGAAGAACTTGCGCTGCCGGGCAAACCTGCCAGATAGTCCATAACTGCGTTAATCTGTGCGTCGGTAAAGCTTTCGGCCAGCGAAGCCGGCATCAACCCTTTCGGGCACGCTTTTCCAGCACAGTCCGCGGCGAGATAAACATCCGGCTCGAATAGTGATTCGCGCAGATACTCAAGGGTGGTCTTTGCCTTGCCAGTGTAGTCGTCGCTCTCAATGATTTCTTGGGCTTTCTCGCCGATATCGCTGAGGTCCGGGCCGATGACGCCGACCGCGCCCGGCACGCCGGGAATGACATGACAAGCGCCGCAGCCGCCCTCCTGAAGCGCAGGGACAGCCAGTGCTTGATCATTCTGTGCGGCTGGTTGTGTGGCAGCGCTGGTCAAAGAACCGGGAGTTGGGGTTACGTCCTGTGGGGCGCAAGCCGCCAGCAAGACGAGTAACCCGATCAGTATAAAAGAAATACGAAGGCCCCGCATGATGATAGTTTTCTCCTCCAAGGAAAATTATTATAATGAGCAGACAACAAGGTAGCTGCTCGTGTCCGATTATACTTGCCCACCTGCTCGGTCTCCTTGCGCTAGCGCAAGGAGAAAAAATGCGGCTGTTTGTTCAGGCGTTGATGCGATTAAAAAGCGGACAGCCGCATCCCGCAATGATAACACAATTCGCCTGTTTTCCGGCTGGCTCCAAAAATTTTTTCTACCCGATTGATTTTTATCCCCTCTTATGACAAACTGTCAGGTAGCTGGAAGATGGATTATTTCAGGGTGATTAACTCGCTCGTTCCGGTTTTGGCTGGCGCTGACCGGCCGCAGAAGGCTGGCGGGTAAAACCGATCATTCTTGTATCCGGTTCATCCCACAACTTGAGGCGGGTTGTTTTTAAGCCTTCGCTAAAACGAATGACGCGCGTCCATTTTTTAATCACCGGGGTGTTCTCATGTGCCGGCTCAAGATTGTAATTTGGGATGCGCGGGCTAAGGTGGTGGACATGGTGAAACCCAATACTGCCGGTGAACCATTGCAGGAGCCTGGGTAACTGGTAATATGAAGCACCCAACAGCGCAGAAGCGACATAATCCCACCTGTCTTCGCGCTCCCAGTAGCTGTCTTCGAACTGATGCTGGACGTAGAACAACCAGATGCCGGCGGCGCCGGCTATCCAGATGATGGGGAACTGGATCATGACATAGGCTTTGAAGCCCATCAGCAAGCTTAACCCTGCCCCTAACCCCAGAATTGCCAGGTTGGTCCAGACCACGCTGGCGGTTTCCCGCTTGCCATAGCGGGGGAGGGGGAAGCGGTGGCTGAGCAGGAACATATAGATCGGCCCCAGGATAAACATAATGGGTGGGCTGCGGAAGAGACGGTACCCCAGCCGCCCAAACCAGCGACTCTCAAAGTATTCATCCACAGTCAGCATTGTCACATCGCCGATGCCGCGCTTGTCGAGGTTGCCGCTGCTGGCGTGGTGGATGGCGTGGGAGCGCCACCACTGTTCGCCGGGGGTAAAGACAAGCACCCCCAGCCAAAACCCCACCCGCTTGTTCCATTTTGTGGAGGGGAGGAAGGAGTTGTGGCCGCAATCGTGGAAAAGGATAAAGATGCGCACCAGAAGTCCGGCGGCGATCACCGTCAGCGCGAGCGTGAGCGCATAGGATACTTTTAAGCTCAGCCACATCAGATACCAGAGTAGAAAGTAGGGCAGTAAAGTGTTGGCAAGCTGCCAAAGGCTGTGGCGGATGCTGGATTTTTGATACGGCGCGAGCAGTTTATTCAGTTCGGACATTTTGGGAAGCGGCTCGGTAAAGGGGGGTCTTCTCGTTTCCGTCATATCAGTGCTCCTTTCCGTCCAATCATAAACGATTCTGAAGAAAGCAGAGTAGCCCTAAATAGACATTTTTAGTCATATTTAAGGCATATTATGGATGCCGAGATTATGCAACCTCTTTTTTGTAAATTTTGGTCAGAAATACCCATCGTTTTTTAACAATCGAATGACTTGCCAATGTAGTCATGCTTACCGATTTGCCACTTCTCACTGGTTTCCATCCGGTGGGCAGAGGCCGAAGAACAGGCCGCCGCCACCGGGCCGCCCCCGCTGAAAGCCGCGCAGCAAGCGGTGAAGCGCGGGGTGCGCGGCTATGCGATATCATGATTTCCCTCAGTCTTTGGGAACTTTCACAGGCGCGGGCTGGCGGTTCCCCCCCCGCCAAAAGAAGGCAGCAAAAACCGATTCAGGGTGCAGCCCTTTCCTTAAGCATCTTGATCAGGGGATCGAGAAAGAGCGTAGATCTGTTCGTGGGAAAGCTCTGGCTGGCTGCGGCCTGGCCTGCCCCAGGCGTCACCTGTGCGTTCGCGCCCCCGGTAAATCCTGCAGGAGGGCCGCCGCCCCCCATTGGCATCGCGCCGCCGGGTATGCCGCCCGCAAAACCGCCGCCGGAACCTTGAGACTGCCTCTGCGCAATCCGAGTAGCACGCTGTTCGTCCGTCAGGCCGCCTGCGCCGGCGTTTCTCTCAATTCCCAGGTCTGCCATCAAGGCGGTCAGATCCTGCTGGGTAAGAGACATCTGCGAAATGGCCTGAATCTGGCCGGCGCTCATTGTCTCTTGAATTTGGTCATAAAGCGCCTGGATTTCTTCCGCCGAGATGGTATCGTCCCCGCTCAAGGTCTTCACAGCCTTCCATAACGGCAGGAGTTCTCTCGCCTGTTCGGCGGTCACGGCCTGGTCTGTCCCTTCCAATTTAAGCGTCCCAACCGCCAGGTTTGATTGAAGAGCAGTCTCGGATGAGGAAGCCCCTGTTTGAGCAGTGGTGGCAGCCGCCGGGCTGGAGCAGGCAGCCAGTGAAATCAGGAGCAAAATTATTACAGCGGGGTGCAATCGTTTTTTGATCATTTTGTTTCCTTTTCCAGAGAAAGTCTAATCGTGCCGGAGAGCGACAATCGGGTCGAGCTGGGCGGCTTTTTGGGCCGGTACATAGCCGAAGAAAATACCGATCAAAGCTGCGGAGGTGAAGGACAGGGCAATCGAGTAGGGGACGATGACGGTGCGCATATCGCTCAATGCCCCAAACAGAATGGCGCCGCCCACCCCTGCCAATATTCCTGCCAGGCCGCCGATCAAACTGAGGATGAGGGCTTCGGACAAAAATTGAATCTGGATATCCTGTGGGGTTGCTCCAATAGCCTGCCGCAGACCAATTTCACGCGTCCGTTCGGTGACGCTGACGAGCATGATATTCATGATGCCAATGCCGCCGACGATCAGTGAAACACCCGCCACCCAGGCCAGCAGGGTACGAAAAGAAGAAGTAGTGGATTCTTGGGTGGTGATGATATCCTCCTGGGTCAGGATGCTGAAATCCAGCGTATCCAGGGTTACCTCGTGCCGTTTGGCGAGGAGAATTTTGATTTGCTCGATGACCAAATTCATATCGGCGCCGGGGGCAACCGAGACTGTGATCTGGCGGACGTTTTCCCCCATAAAGCGGGCAACGAACGACGGCAGAAATTTTTTGAAGATCAAGTTAATGGGGATGAAGACCATCTCATCAAAATTTGCGCCGGCGACCAGGCCTTTTGCTTCCATCACCCCGATCACAGCGAGCTTGGTGTTTTCAACAGTGATACTTTGCCCGATCGGGTTTGTATTCCCAAACAGTTCTGCGGCTATGCCGGAACCGAGCACCGCGACCTTTTGCGCGCGGTCATTATCTTGCTCGGTAAAAAAGCGGCCAGGACCGACAACCAGATCGCGTACCCCGGCGTAATCAGGTGTGGCGCCCAAGAGGGTGATGCCTTCGAGGGTTACATTGCCAACCTTGACAGCGGCAGTGGTTTGCTGGTCAACCGTAACGCCGGCTATACCGCTGATCCTCTCGCGAATGGCGGTAACGTCATCCATCTTCAGGCTGCCACCTTGCGGGCGCTGGCCGGGCCCGCCGCGGGACATCGTTCCCTGGATAAAGACCAGATTCGACCCCAGTTGGTTGATGGCTTCGGAAATTGTCGCCTCGGTTCCGGCGCTGATCGAAATCATTACAATCACTGCGGCTACACCAATGATGACGCCCAACATGGTCAACAACGAACGCAGTTTATTCGAGAGCAGGCTTTTCCAGGCTACGCCAATTAATTCTGCAACAATCATTGGATTCTCCCTTCTTCAGGTACATCAAACCGGTCTTTTGCCGCTCCGGTTGCTCTTACGGGATGGCCGTTTTTTTGATCCGATTCCAGCAAACCGTCCCGCACGAGGATAATGCGCCCGGTATGGTGAGCAATGCCCGGCTCATGGGTGACCAGAACAATGGTGCGGCCGCGTTCGTTCAACCGGTGCAGCAGATCCAGAATTTCTTCGCTTGATTTTGTATCCAGGTTGCCGGTGGGTTCATCCGCCAGCACCAGGATGGGATCGTTGATCAGGGCGCGGGCAATGGCGACGCGCTGTTGCTGCCCGCCGGAAAGCTGGTTGGGCAAGTGGTGGGAACGCGAGGCCAGGCCAACATTCTCCAGAGCAGCCATCGCCTTTTCAGGCCGATCTTTGGCGCTCAAGCGGTCTTGGCGCTGGTACATCATGGGAAGCATGACATTTTCCAACGCCGTCATGCGGGGCAACAAGTTATAGGATTGAAAGACGAAGCCCAATTCACGGTTGCGGATCAGCGCCAGAGCCTCACGATCATAGCTGCTGACATCTTCGCCGTTTAGAACATACTTCCCCTCGGTGGGATGGTCGAGGCAGGCGAGTATATTCAATAAGGTGCTTTTTCCCGACCCGCTGGGGCCCATAATAGCTGTAAACTCGCCGCGATAGATTTTTAGCGAAACCCCGGCCAGGGCTTTTACTGCGCCCTCCCCCATACCATAGACCTTTGTGAGATGCATGGTTTCAATCACTGCATTGTTCTCGTCCATTAATTCGTCTCCACAGCGCCTGTTGTGACGACATCACCCATCGCCAGGCCGCTTTTGATCTCGACAGTAGTGGCATCCATCAGACCTGCTTCTACAACCTGCAAACGGGGTTTACCACCCTGGCTTATTACGAACACCGCATACTGGTTACCACCCAGGTTGTGAACAGCCTCAACCGGCACCAACAGGGCGCCTTTTGCTTCTCCGCCGATGATCTCAACAGTGGCGTTCAGCCCGCTTAGAAAACGGTGAGAGGTGGAAACATTGCTGAGGTCCATCTCGACGATACCCTGAAGTACCTGGTAGCCGCTGACTTCTGTCAGTGCGGGGTTGACTTGTGTAACCTCGCCGGTAAAAACATCGTCCGGAAAGGCGTCAAATATGACTTGGGCCGGGTTGCCGGCGACGACCTGATCCATATCCGTTTCGTCCACCGAGAATTCAATTCTTGGATGAACCAAGTCAACAATCGAGATGAAGGTATTGGTATCCACTTCGTCCCCGGCCAAACCTGCAACCAGCGCCACCGTTCCATCAAAAGGCGCCACGAGGGTGGCATTGTCCAGATTACTCCGAGCTTTATCATAGGCTGCCTGGGCGTTGGCTACCTTGTTCTCCGCTTCTGCCAGGCTATCCGGGTCCAGCCCGCCGTTTTCCTGCAATATTTTAAGAGTCTCCTGGGCTTCTTTGACATTCGCTTCCGCCAGCGTCAGGTTTGCCTGGGAGGACTCAATCTCATAATCGGTAAAACCGGCGCAGTACGGATAGGTTGTGTACGCCTGGACGGCTTTGTTTTTTGCCGGCAGAATTACGTTGAGGTAATAATCCTGGCTGCCGCCGCCATCTCCAAGAGCATCCAGGTTGTCTTTGGCGCGGGTATAAACGTCGTAGTAGGCCGTTGTAGTGGCGTGGTCGCAGCGCTCCATGCCTGCTGTAATTTTCCCGGCTTTTGCGTCATCGAGCGCCTTCTTCGTGTTGGCCAGGGCAATCTGGGCATTTGCCAACGCGGAACCTTTGTTGTTTTTAAGGTCTTCCAAAGCGGTTTTGGCTATTTTCAGATCCAGCTCGGCCGATTTTGCGCTGGCCTGGAGCGAACTCAAGTCCTGTAATTTAGCCAGTTCCTGACCTTTGGTAACCCGATCGCCTACCTGAACATTGAGGGTTTCCACTTTTCCGGAAATTGGAAAAGACAGATTGGCTGTTTTCCCTGCTGCCAGTGTTCCGCTTCCCGTTGCAGAGAGGGTCAGGTCGCCGCGGCGCACCTGTGCGGTATGGTAATCAGCCTTTTCTGCTGAGATTGTGTTCTGGGCGCTCTGCTTCCAGAAGGTATACCCCAACCCCGCGCCAGCCAGGACAATGACCGTCACCAAACCAATGAGGATGGGTTTTCGAATTGTAGGACGTTTTTTATTTGTTAACATTGCCTCTCTTACTCCTCGGGGAATGAATGTTTCTAAAAAATCATTTCCTGTTATGAACTGGCGGTTTGATCCAATTCGACCTGGCTGATAATGACGGAATCACCTTCGCTTAACCCACTCTTGATTTCAACATGCGCTACGCCCAGCAAACCAATTTCAACCGGGCGTTTTTCGGGCAGCCCGCTGCTATTAAGGACATAAACATAGGAGGAACCGTCGGAAGATTCGTACCAGGCAGAAATGGGCGCCAGTAGGGCATCCTGCACGGATGAACAGGCAATTTCTGCCGTTCCCGTGAGTCCCAAGAGGAGCGTTTTCCCCGGCATCATCTCGGCATTCTTTATTTTCACCAAGCCATGCGCTGTTGTTTCGCCATTTGCCCTCGTGAGAACAGGATCCACCTCAGACACTTCTCCTGAAAAGGTGCGGTTTGATAAGGCATCAAAGGTAACCTGTGCGGGGCAGCCGGCAGCAAAATTCTGCAAATCGGTTTCGTCAATGCTCACCTCCAGGTAAGGGGTGGACAGGTCGGATATCGTGATGAATTCACTGGTATAAATGGTTCCATCACCATTTGAGTTCTGAATTTTATTGATGGCAACCACGATATCTCCCTCCTCAGCATCGAGAGCAACAACGGTCCCATCCACCGGCGCGGTTATAACGGCGCCATCCAGATCATTCCGGGCTTTTACAACCTGAATTTTGGCATTCTCCACCTGCGCTTGGGCAATTTCAACCTGCACAGGGTCAATCCCGGCGTTTGCGAGCAGAACCTGGTAGACCTTTTCAGCCCGCTTCAGTTTTGCATCTGCAAGTTGTAGATCAGCCTGTGATTGAAGAATCTCCTGTTCTGTGTAACTTTCACAATATTTCATGTTGTAGTAGGCTTTGTCGCGTTCTTCCCGCATGGGCTTAAGTACTTTCAGAATATAATTTGTCCCGTAGCCTGAATTTCCGTACTGCAGGTAATCCTCCCACTCGTTGACATGGTCCTGTGCGTAAATATATTGATAATAGTACTCTTCGGTTTTTGCCTGGGCGCAGCGCCCGTCTCCGGCTGAATGCAGGTTCTTCTTCGCCTCGATATGGGCCTCTTTCGCAGCGGCAAGCTCTTTAAGCGCCTGCGCCAGGGTCTTGTCGCCGCCGTCCAGCAAATCATTCAGTGTCTTTTGAGCAGCTTTCAGCTTGATCTGCCAACCCTCCAGCGTATTTTGTAGTTGATCAACTTCGGAAAGAGTTGCCAAAACCTGCCCGGTTTTTACCTGGCCACCAAGTTTTATGTTTATTGATCTGATCGTCCCACCGGTTGAAAAACCCAGGTCAACTTGCCTGCCGGCCGCCAGGTTGCCTGTGCCGGTAATATCCGTCGAAAGATTTCCACGGGTAATTACTGCGGTTTGATAGGCAGCCTGACCGGCATCTGCCTTGCCCGGCTTTCCAAACCAGAAACCAAGACCGGCAATGACAGCGAACCCCACCAGCGGGATGGAAACCAGCCAGGGTTTTCTTTTAAAGGTACTCTTTATTGGGGACATCATTTTTCCGCACCCGCCTGACGGCTTTACGAACCGGATGTGGAAACGAGACCGGTTGTTACCACATCGCCTGCATTCAATCCGTTGATAATTTCTACATAGGTATCGCTTTGCATCCCCACTTCAAGGACGTGCAGGCGGAGCTTGCCATCCTTTTCTTTGACAAAAGCGCCAAATTGCCCGTCCCCCAGGTCATGCACTGCTTCCACCGGCGCCAACACTGCACCAGTAACCTCGTTTTGAATAATTTCAAGGGTGGCGCTCAATCCGAGCGGATACGATTGGAGAGCTTCTACTGCATCCGGGCCAAGCAGTACCCAACCGGTGGCTGTGGTTATCTCAAAGCTGGAACTCAGCTCAGGATCAACCCGGATTACTTCTCCTTTAAATGTATTTTTTGGCAGCGCGTCAAAGACGGCATTGGCGGTATTGCCTGCGCTGAACTGACCCAGGTCCGCCTCATCCACATTAATTTCAAGCGTCGGAAGGCTGAGATCGGAAATCGTCAGAAACTTTTCAGTTCCAACGATTTCTCCCTCGCCGGCAGACAGGTAGGTGATTTTGCCAGCCATAGGGGCAATCAGAGCAGCGCCTGCCAGTGCATTCTGATTCTCAATAAGCTTGGTCTCGGCTTCGTTTACTTTGGCTTCGGCCAGCGCAAGCTCATCTGGATCCATCCCTGAGCCTTCTTTCAGGCGGTTGTATTTCATCTCAGCCTGCTGCATGGTTGCATCCGCCAAGTCAAGGGCTGCCTTTGCTGCGGTTTTTTCATCCCCGGTATAGGCGATACAGTAGGAATAATTTGCGAGAGCGGTATCATAGGCATTTTTTGCTTCGCTCCACCCATCTGCTCCGGGGGTGATGCCATCCAGCCGGTTTCTTGTCTCTTCAAGTTTTTCGGCATTGCGGGTGTTCACATCTTGACCGCAGCGGGCGTAATTTGTCCGTTGATAAGCTGACTGGGCTTCGAGGTATTTTTCTTTGGCTGTCACCCAGCCCGAGTAGGCTTGGGCCAGCGAAACATCTGCATCCTGCTGGAGAGTGGTTAATGCCTGCTTCGCTTCGAGGTAGGCCAATTTTGCACTGGCAAGGGAGGCATTCAGCGCTTCGGTATCCCCCAGCTTTGCCAGTACATCCCCTTTCTTGACAACATCCCCCAGAGCCACATTCAATTCAGCCACAGTCCCCTTGGTGGAAAAGCTCAAATCTACGGATCTGCCAGCCCCCAGCGTTCCCGCTCCCGTGATTGATACCTTCAAATCGCCCCGCCGGACTACCGCCGTTTGATAGGAAGGCGAAGTAGAAACGAAAGCGCTTTGTCTGGCAGCCTGGCTATTGCCCAGGAGAACCCAGGCTGCTCCTGCTCCAATCAGAGCAAGAAAACCAATCAAAGCCAATCCAATTTTTGTGCGCTTCTTCCACCGGCCAAAACCCAGAAATTCAGGCAACTTCATTGAACCCCTCCGGGAAGTCAGTTGTTGCGTAAGAATCTGCAATGCAAAAACAAGAGCGTTTTTTCACATCCCCGATGATAGCGAAAGCTCATTCAGATATTGTTTAGAGAAAGTAAATATTTGGACTATCATAGTAAGAGGAGCTAAATAACGCCTAAGCATTATCTAAATCAAATCTAAAGAAGCGTATGATATTTTAAGGCACGAGCCGGGAAGTTTTTTTGGGGTGGGTTTAAGTTTGATTTTTTGGGAGCGCCATGACTCAGACTATTCTTGTGGTGGATGATCAGAGCAGTGTTCGCCAGTTGTTGCAAGATTACCTGACGGAGCAAGGGTTTCGGGTGTTGATCGCAACAGATGGGCAAACTGCGATCTACACGGCCCGCCATGAACAGCCCGACCTCATTCTACTGGATATCATGATGCCCAAGATGGACGGCTACCAGTTTCTGCGCCAGTTTCGGCAGGAGCGGCAAACCCCGGTGATTATCATCACAGCCCGTGAGGAAGAGACCGACGCAGTGTTAGGGTTGGACTTGGGAGCAGACGATTATGTGGTTAAACCATTCCGGCTGCGGGAACTGATGGCGCGCATTCGTGCGGTTCTGCGGCGGGCGGATGGAAGTGTTGAGAAAGCCGAACTGCTGCGTGCCGGCGCGATTCTCCTGGACGAAAGAGCCCACGCTGTTACGATCAATGATGCGCCGGTTTCTTTAACCCCGATTGAATTTAACCTGCTGGCGATGTTAATGCGCTCCCCCGGACGGGTGTTTACGCGCACGGAGATTGCAGATTACCTGGCGGAGGACGGTTTCACCGGATTGGAAAGCACGTTGAACGTGCACGTGCGAAACCTGCGCCAAAAAATTGAGGCTGCTGCGGGCGACCTGCATTGTATTGAGACGGTATTTGGCATCGGTTACCGCTTTCAGAAAACGACTCAATAGGCATGTTTAAAACACTCTATTGGAAACTCGCCTTGGCTTTTGTGGTGGTGGCTTTTACCACCGCCGCGCTGGTGGCTGTGTTTATCCGGATAACCAGTGTCAGCCGGTTGATGCAGTTAATCATGGACCAGCAGCGCGGCGCCATGGAGCAGGCGCTGGCGGATTAGTATATCGAAAATGGATCGTGGGATGGGGTGGCGCAAAACTGGCGCGAGCTTCATTTCCAGAATGCGCCGACACCGGCCGCGCTGTCATCCGGTGGACCACCCATTGGAGGGCAACCTCCGGCGGAACGGGACCGGCGCAACTTAATGGGATTGGCCGACGCGCACGGAGTGGTGCTTATCTCTGTAGACCCGGCCTACCCGGAAGGTTCGCATGTGCCCGCCAGTATCCTGGCACAGGGCGTGCCGGTTACTGTGAACGAAGAGCAGGTGGGCGTGATCTTGATGGCGCCAAAATTACCGGGCTTCAGGCCTGAAGAGACGCTCTTTTTAAAGCGCACCAACCGTGCCTTGCTGCTGGGCAGCGCGGGCGCGCTGCTTATTGCACTCTTTATGGGGATTGCGCTGGCGCGAACTTTGACCAAGCCTTTAAAGGCGCTGACCCAGGCCGCACAGAATATTGCTGAGGGTCGTCTGGAACAGGAAGTCAGGGTGACCGCCAAAGATGAGATCGGGCAGCTTGCAGACGCCTTTAACCGCATGAGCCGGGAGGTCACGCGGGTGAACCTTGCCCGGCGGCAGATGACAGCAGATATTGCCCACGACTTGCGCACCCCGTTGACGGTGGTCGGAGGGTATATTGAATCGATGCGGGATGGTGTGCTGCAACCCACGCCCCAACGTTTGGCGATCATCTACGCCGAAATCGAGCGGCTGCAAAAGCTTGTGGGAGACTTGAGGATACTTTCTCAGGCGGATGCCGGAGAACTGCCACTACACCCGCAACGGATTTCGCTCAAAACCTTGTTGGAACGCGCCACCCTGGTATTCCAACATCAAGCCGAACAACAGGGTATTCAGTTGGCTGTGACCATACAGGCGAACCTGCCTGAAGTTTTTGTTGATGAAGATCGGATGATGCAGGTGATGGATAACCTGTTGAGCAACGCTTTTCGCTACACGCCCCCGGGCGGCAAAATATCCGTGAAAGCCCGTCAGATAAGGGGGCGGATTCAGGTCGTGGTTGAAGATACTGGAACGGGCATTGATGCAGAGAATCTGGTGCATATTTTTGACCGCTTCCGCCGTGCGGATCCCTCGCGCCACACAGAAAGCGGTGAAAGCGGGTTGGGGCTGGCGATTGTGAAGGCGCTGGTGGAGTCGCATGGAGGAACCGTTTGGGCAGAATCGTCGCCGGAAAACGGCAGCGCCTTTTTTGTCGAACTGCCTTTCGCCGGTGCGGACTAATA
>JADLFQ010000007.1 GCA_020845515.1 Anaerolineaceae bacterium
AAAGCGCCAACCACTGTGTTGCGAGACGTGGGACACAAGCAAGCCGACACCCTGGAAAAGCTCGGCCTGCGCAGCGTGGCAGATCTCGCCGCTTTCCCCGCGATTGACGAGGCCGAAGAGATTATAACCCGCGCCCCGAACGAGGATGACGATCCATCTGCACCGTCCTGTGTGCTTCCAACTTGCAAGAAGTTCGGTAAGAACACAAAGAGCTACACGAGTTTCTTCAAAGAGAAGGAGATTCGCGATCTAAGCGTGTTGTGCACTGGAAATTCGCGGATTGCGAACCTGTTCAAGTTTGGAGCGGTGGAGAACAAGGTTATCTACTTGGGGTATTCGGTATCCTACCTTCAAGAGTGGATTTACCTCGGCGTGCATCTAGGCGAACCTCAGGGTTCGGTAAATCTTTCGATGGGTCAGGACACGCAGGTGTCCATGCTCGATTGGCGCCGGGCTATGCGAGCCTTGAGAGCCGAGGACACGCGCGTCTCCGAGCGTCTCGCCAGCGTCCTCTTCCATCAACGTGCTGTTGATGAGGTCGCGCGTGCAACCGCAGAGGAGCACCAGCACGGCGCCACAAGCGCGTTCGGCGCCAACGCCGCAACCGCTGGCAGCTTCGCGGCCGCCGGTGCAATCGTCGGCGGTGTTGGAGGCGGTATTTCCGGTGGACTCGTTGGCCTTCCGATTGATCTATCAACTGGCGGCGCCACGCTGGGCCTCGGCACCCTCAGCGGTGCTGTCATTGGAACTGCGGTGGGCAGCGCCGCCGGTGCTGCGGCGGGAAGCATCATCGCGTCCGGCGCCACCATGCTCGGCTTCGTTGACACCGATGTGGAGGGCGACCGCGAGATCTTTGCGACCTCCGGCCAGAATATTCAGCAGCGCACCATGCAGAATTCTTCCTCGATACGCTCATTCTGGTCGAATATCGTAAGCCAGAGCGTGGAGGAAGAGCAGCAAACAATCCGCACTGACCGGTTGACAAATCATAACCGAATCCATGCCCTTAACGCGATCCTCTTCGAGGTTCTCAACGGCTATCATGTTAACATCTCGGCGCAGAACTTCGCACCTATCCTCTTTCTCCCATTCAAGCCGTTCACCTTCAGCCCGAATCTCCTCCGCGACTTCTGGTGGCTCATCCGCACGCAGCTCGTTGATAAGAAGCTCGTCAAAATGCTCGACGGGAAGTACCTCCGCCTGACGGCGGCTCAAAGTCCGATTGATCAACTTGAGGCACTGCCGGAGATTGACGACATCAAGACTTCGAAGGTGACTGTCAAAGTTAACCTCGACAGTTCGGCCATAGTGGAGTTACTCATTAACGCCGGCATCACCGTTGCCGCAGGCGTCATTGTGGCCACATTGCGGGAGATGTTTGAGGCGGGAAAGCGTGACAAGGTGAAGGCCAAACTCGTAACGACGAACGGGACGATTAACCTCGACCGCGACAGCTACGATAAAGAGAACTTCATCTGGGAGTTTTCGACGACAAGTGCCGTCAAAGTGGCATCCATAACCGCCATTCGTGTCATCAACGATAATGGCAAGTTCGATCTTTTCGGTTTTGATTTGACCTCGTTAAAGTTTGACAACGTCAAGGCGGAAATCACGATCAAGAACAAGAGCAGCTTCGTTGGAGCCGTGCCCACACTAGGCCAACTTGAGCGCATGCAAACGGTGAGGAGCGAGGAGTTTAGCGTCGGCGCGAAGGACAGCACCGATCTTCCGTGGACGATTGGTGATCAACTGCGGACGAAGTTCGAAGGTGTGGAGACGCTTCGCGCCGGGCTCGAAGAGCAGAAGCTCGAGATCGAAAACGCCGAGCAGGCCGAGGCGGTGCTCATTGACTTCTTGAACGCAAATAAGTTCACCTTTACACGGCTCATCCTTCAAGGGATTGAGCCGGAGCAGGTCATAACCGCGCTCGAGGACGTGCACCTCGGCGACATCAACCTGAGCGACATCGCTGGCACCACGCCGCTGGGCTTCTGCGCAAACCACGTGGTTCTGCCGATGAAGGCCTGCAAGATAGGTAATGCAAATTACGACAAGATCGGCGTTGACACCTCAAAGCTCGAATTGATCCTCGGGGAATTCGAAGATTTGGATCGAAAGAAGCCCAATGATGTGGCCGCCTATCTCCTCGCGCTGAACAACTACCTGAAGCAATTCCTGCAGACTGCGGCCAGCTCGGGCAACGGCTCCGTACGGGAGATGAAACTTCTCGATCTGGTCAGTAACCTCCTCCAATTGGTCAAACAGGCGCTGCAGGTGCTCGCCCCTGCCACCGGGAGTGCCTCCGGACGCAACATCAAACCGACGGATAGCATAAAGGCAATCATCCAATTTGACTCCCGCGGCTCCCAAGTGATACAAAAGATTCTCGCGCTTCTCAAGTCGCCAGTCACGAGCAATCCGCGCGACGCCGCTCTCCTCTGCGGGTACTACGACTCGGTCAAGACCTCGCTCGCCAAGCGCATCGGCGAGTTTCTCAGTTCGGACGAGATCAGCCTGCCATCACCCGCTGTCTTCATGGAGCCAATCCTCAGCAATGCGAAAGGCGCCGAGCTCTACGATATGCGGCGCAACTCGCACTACACGCTGCTCGAGTCGCCGTCAATCACCGCGGCGGATCCAAATGCGCTCCGCGGCCAGGATGTCAATCTCACGCCGACGGTACCGGGTTCAACGCTCTCCGTTCTGCCGCCGCCGGAACTGCGGCTCCCCGACTTGCTCACCGCCGCCCTTGGCGAGGCAGGCAAGCTCAACCTGGGCACACTCATCCAGAGCAACGCATCCTCGCTTGCGGGCATGCTGACGAACCTCTCGACAATGGCCACCGAACTGGCAAAAGCTTCTGCAACGCTCACCGGCGACGCGCAGAAACAGGCGCTTGCTTCCGCGGTGGATGTAGCCAAGCAGATTGGGGACATCGTGGGCAAGTCATTGCAGAACTCCTCCGGCGAAACACCGCCACCCCCGCCCACTCCGTCGCCCCGGACACAACAGGAAAAGGCGGAGATCGCGCGCGAGGCAAAGCGGATTGACAAGGGGAATGGCACACCGCAGCAGAAGGAGGAGCAAAAGAGGACAATCGGCGCAGCCACCACGCCAAATAACAGGCGCAGTCGCAGCCTAAATGTGCGCATGACATTCATGTCAACCTACGGGGTGCCGATAGTCTTTGGTGTACTGACCGGTTTTCCAAAGACATTTCAGATCTTCAACGAGAGAGATGTTCGCGCGGTTTTCGATGATACCCCCGGCTCGGTTGAAGCCGGGATGCAACAAATGAACAAGGTAATTGACCCGACATATACTTTTGCTTTGCCCAAATGGAGTGAATCAAATGCAGCATTGTCAGTCCAGATTGATTACGGCGGAGGCAGCTTTAAGCAAACTGTAGACCCGGTGGACATCCCCGCATCCGCCGGTACGATGATCGTGACGGCTCAAATTGCCGCGCGAGACCAAACAGTAACGCGGCAGCGCTCCGTCTCTCGGGCACAAACGCTGACCGAGCTGGTGCAGCAGAAGTTCGGTGTATCAGCCTCGGTTGCCAAGAAAATTGCCGATCTTGCCGATTTCGGATTTGGGCTGACTGGTGAATGGACCGAGGCAACAACCGACACGGGCACCACCACGGGTTCAACTACAACCACAGTTACAGAAACCCTCAAGATTCCTACGGGGGCTCTGAATATCACTGTGCAGTTTAGAGAGTAGCCGGGCATTTGATCTGTCAGACCAGAGCATGGTCAACTTTCTTCAAGGCCAGATTGAGATCTTCAAGAGGGCTGTTTGTTGAAGATTGCCCTTGCCGCGTGCAAGGCGGCATCACTTAACAAATGCGCCATTTCGCGAAGCAATGAGCATCTGGTTTGCTTAACAACCGGTTGCAGCGGGCAGCGCCGGGTTCCCCCTCTTCGTTGAACTTCATCAGCCCGGAGATATCCCGATTTTTCCTCCTTCGATAGCCTGAATATTACTTCAGCCCTGCCTGTTTCGGTCGGTTAAACCCGGAAACCCACCTGGACTGCCGCCGCCGATTATCAACCCGGTGATCAGCTCCTGCCTGATACCAACTCTCCGCAGCATCTCCGGCGCCGCCTCCAATCCGCTGCGGGCAGCCTCCTCTGTCGCCTCAACAGAAAGGTTATAATCATTTTGGTGGGTCATTTTGTTCTCCTTTTTTGGTTTAGATACCTTAAGGATGCTTCTGCCTCACCACTTTTGTTAAAGTTCAGCATTTTACAGAAAGACGTTAGTTACACCGACAACTCCCGTCATGTTTTTCTCTTTTCATCGTTATATAGAGTGAGAAACCATGCGCATGGAAACAATACTGTCAACCGAAGCACAACGAATAGATAAACAAGCTCTGGTCAGGATTTATGAAGAATACAGCCCAGGCCTTTACCGGTATGCATACCGGCTGTTAGGCGACCAGGATCTGGCAGAGGAGTGTGTCTCAGAAACGTTTTCCAGGTTTTTACAGGTCATCCGGCGTGGATCAAGCCCCGAGGGCAATCTGCGGGCTTACCTGTACCGGATGGTGCACAACTGGGTGGTGGATCATTATCGCAAACAAGCTCCTCAGGTATCCCTGGAAACCGGCACATATCCCGACCCGGACAGCAGCCTTGAAAAAGGTGTTGATTCACGGCAAGAGATGGATCAGTTCAGAATGGCGCTCCTCAACTTGCCCGAAGAACAACGAATGGTGATCGAACTGCGCTTCATGGAAGATTGGTCACATGCTCAGGTTGCCAATTTCCTGGGCAAGACAGTAGATGCTACCCGCGCACTTCAACATCGAGCTCTCGTAGCGCTGCGCCAGACCATGCCAGGCCTGGAGGAGATATAACGATGACAATGAACAATCCAAATCAACAAACCATAGATCCGGAACTGCAACACAAGTTACAGCAAATGCGTACGGGTCCCCCCCGCAATCCGGATGCGGCAGCCAGAGGTAAGGCACAATTCATCGCTGAGGTTGACAAAATTGTTAAAGAGCAAGGTTTCTCGTCCAACACCCAACCAACTGGTGGATCATCGTTTTATCAGCGATGGAAGGAGAAATGGAACATGGCTACTCCCAGAACTCGAATAGTTTTTACTTTTGTGACGGCATTCGTGCTGGTTGCGGTCTTTTTATTCAGCGGGGCTGGAATGACCGTTTATGCGTCTCAATCGGCTCTCCCCGGAGATGCGCTGTATGGCGTCAAGACTGGTGTAGAACAAACCCGTGTGAATCTGGCGCGGGATGCTGCCGAGAAAGTCCGTTTGAACCTGGCTTTCGCCGAGCGGCGTTTGGATGAAATTGCCCGTTTGATCGAGAATAAGCGTTTTGCCGATATTGCCCAGGCGGTCCAGGAATATGAACACTATGTCCAGAACGCGACAGCCGCCTTGACGACAGTGGCGGCTGGAGATCCGGCCAGTGTGCAAGAACTGGCTTCTCAGGTTGCCCAACTGCTCAACCGTTACGCACAAACCCTGAGCAGCATGGCAGGCGCCCTGCCCGACACAGCACGACTTGAAGTCGAACGGGCTATTCAGATGTCCAATACCGCCGGGAATATGCGCGGCAAGTTCGAATTTGTGGGCACGGTCGAGACCATCAATGCTGCATCCTGGATCATAGGCGGGCGCACCCTGACGATTACCAGCCATTCTGAGATTAATAGAGGGATCAAGGTTGGGGATCTTGTCGAAGTTGAGTACATCCTTGATGCCAACGGCAATCCGATCCTGATCGAGGTGGAGCTTGCTTATGACCACGATGATATTAACGACAAAGACAATGATGATGTTCATGACAAAGACGATGATGATGACAGCGATGATGATATTCATGACAATGACGGCACAAAGCTTGAGTTCACGGCAATCGTCGAGCAACTTGGAACCAATCTTTGGGTGATCGGCGGGCGCACCCTGACGATTACCAACCGTTCTGAGATTAATAGAGGGATCAAAGTTGGAGATCTCGTCGAAGTTGATTACATCCTTGATGCCAACGGCAACCCGATCCTGGTCGAGGTGGAACTTGCTCATGATAACGATGATATCCACGACAAAGACACCGATGATGGCATCCACGACAAAAGCGGTGCACATGACAACGATGACGATGATGATGACCACGACGACGATGCGAACGACGACGATGACGATTAATTTTCTGTGAACTTGGCCGTTTAACCTGAAGAGCAAACCGGATGGTTGCAGACAACACCAGAGCTGTTTGCAGCCATTCTCGAAAAAGCAAGTAACCTTTGGTTCAGGGAAGCAGCATGATGGATATGTGTTCAGGCCGGTCGAATTTACCGGCAGCACATCAACAAGAGGATATCAGAATGAACCAGTTGCCAATATGCACCCAAACCAGACCAGAGCAGCCTTTCAGACAGGGGTTGTTCGTTAATGACGCTCCAGTTCAATCGCTGAATGGTGCACTTGCCCGATTCGCTCCGATTGGACTGCGCGATATAGAGTCGGTGGCTCTGCTCAACCGCATTGACACCAAGTTCGTGCTTTCGACCAGCCAACTGCTGGCCGCCTTGGAGCGCCTCAAAAACTATCGTATTCTGGCGATTGGCAATCGCCGTATCCATCATTACCGCACTTTGTACTACGATACTTCCAGGTTCGACTTTTATCATGACCAGGTCACCGGGCGCGCTGATATTTTCAAAGTGCGCTCGCGCGACTACACGGACACCCGGTCGTCATTTCTGGAGGTGAAATACAAAAACCATAAAGAGCGCACCGACAAAAGCCGCCTGGCGATCCCTTACAATTGGCAGGGTCTGGACGCAGAAGCAGATAAGTTCTTGAAGGGTTTGATCTCGGTTGACAGCCGTAAACTCGAGCCAAAGCTGTGGAACATCTTCAGCCGCATCACGCTGGTCAGCAAGACCAACGCCGAGCGGTTGACCATTGATGTTGACTTGAGCTTTGCCAACGACCAGGGCAGCTTGAGCCTGTCAAATATCGCCATCGCCGAAGTCAAGCAAAACCAGTTTTCTTTTGCTTCGTCGTTTCTTGCTGAGATGCGCTATCAGGGCATCCGCAAGACCGGTTTCAGCAAGTATTGCTACGGCGTGGCGCAGTTGACGCCAGGCGTTAAAAAGAACACCCAAAAAGAACGCATCCTGATGGTCGAAAAGATCCGCAACAGAGGAAACCATGACTGCTACGCTTGAATTTATACTCGGGTTTGCCTTAAACTTTTTGGTAGCCTGGCTGATTGTGCGCTATATCTATTACCCCACCACGTACAACAAGTCGTACGTTTTCACTTTCCTGACCTTCAACACGGTCATCTTCTTCGTGTTGTGGTTCTTAAGCGGTCTGGAAATTGGCGTAGGCGTTGGGTTTGGCCTGTTTGCCATCCTGACGATCCTTCGCTACCGTACCGACTCAATTCCAATACGGGAGATGACCTATCTGTTCGTCATCGCCGCCCTGCCGGTGATCAACTCGGCCGGCGTGGGCGCCAGTGCATGGCCTGAACTGCTGTTTGCCAACGCCGCCGCCCTGGTGGTTATCTTCTTCATTGAGAAAGAATGGGGCTTCCGCTACGAGACTTCGAAAGTCATCACTTATGAGAAGATCAATCTGATCAAACCGCAGAATTACGCTCTGCTGCTGGCCGACCTGAAAGAACGCACCGGGCTGGAGATCAAGCGCGCCGCAATTGGTGAAATCAATTTTTTGCGCGATACGGCCGACATCAAAATATACTTCGATGAAGCCAGGCAGGGAAGCTCAAACCACATGGAAAAGCCCGCCATCATCTACTCCAGCTCGGCTGCAATGGATGATGATTAATGAGCGCCTTTATGGATGACGATTAATTCTCTGCATGTTTGACCGTTTAGCCTGATGAGCAAACCGGATGGTTGCAGACAGGTCAGATGTCTCACCCGGCTTCCCTTCGCTGCTTCCCGGCGTCCAGGCTGGCGGTGCTGGCACACAGTTTGGGTAAAAGGGTGGCGAAAAGCGGTGCAAACTTGACTTAAAGAAAACGCTCTGCCTGTCTTCCCAACAGGCGGAGCGTTTTAGCATGCTTTTGAATAGTTAATCAGACTTCTTCGGGAATTTCGATCATGCCTTCCAGGATAAACTCCAGGGCCATGGTATGGCTGCACCGTCCCCGGCTGTGATAAAAATCGCAGTCGCAGGTCCAAATGCCATTGTTGTATTGCACACTGTGTGGGTTGTTGTTGCCATCCACCGTAACGGTAAACGCATGAAACTTGAACCGTTCCCGCTCTTGCGAATAACGCCTGGCTTTCTCCAGCTTACTGATCATCCCATAGTCCATTTGGATTGCGCTCCTTTCAGACTCAAAGTGATTTATAAAAAGGCACGCGGCCACGCCGCGTGCCTGACATCAGCATATCTGGTTGAAATTCTCGAAAACTCGCATAATGGTTCTTACTCCCCTCTGCTTACTATGATAGCCCGAGTCGGCGCGAGAGTCAACCAGGTTAACCTTAGAGTTTCGTTAACTGTTCTCTTTGGGGAAGCCATACTCAAAAACATCTTGTTCAGCGAGCTTTCTTCCGCAACAAAAAAGATTTTTCCTCAAGCGTCAGGAAGGCAACTTCCAAGGCGTTGCGCTGCGCCTGGCGAATCATCTCCGGTGTCAATCCGGCGGCTGGAGCGGCCACGTTGTATTCATAGTTCAGGTCAACCCCGCTGATGCCCGGATCATCCGTATTGATCGTCGCCATGATCCTTTGCTCCAGAAACTGCCGCAAAGGATGACTGGTGTAATCGGGGACGGTGCTGGTCTGCACATTGCTGGTGAGACAGGATTCAATCCCGATCGCCCGGTCGCATAAAAAGTTCATCAATTTCGGGTCATCCACAGCCCGCACACCATGGCCAATCCTTTCCGCGCCCAACAGGCGGATGGCTTGCCAGATGCTCTCCGGCCCTGCCGATTCTCCGGCATGCACGGTAACACGCCAGCCCGCGTCTTGCGCTTTGCGAAAGTGCTCCTGAAAAAGTTCTGCCGGCCAGTGGACTTCATCGCCCGCCAGGTCAAGCGCAACAAGGTGTTCGCGCTGGGACAGCAAAGCTTGTATCTCCACCCAGGCCATATCCACCCCAAACGTGCGCGAGAGAATGCCAATCAGATTGGCATGGATTTTGAAATCCCGCTTGCCTGCCTCAACGCCATCCACAACCGCTTCGACGACCCCGGCCGGATCCAACTGGTGGGTGGAGGCCATAAACCTCGGGCTAAAGCGCAGTTCGACATAATCCAACCCTTCCTGCTTTGCATCTTCCAGATTCTCGTAGGCAATCCTGCGGCAGATATCCAGATTTACCAGGATACCGGTCATCCATTCGAACTTGGCAATAAAGGCCATGACATCGGGTTGCGGAGCGGTCACCTGAACATGCGGGCGCAGGCCTTCCGCATTCCAGGCCGGGAGGGGAAGGTTGAACTGACGGCCAACATCCAGGATGGTTTGAAGCCGTACGTTGCCATCTAAATGGCGATGGACATCAATTAAAGGCAAGTGTGGGTCAATTCTCATCAGGTCATCCTTTATGGCGCATCGCCACCGTGGCTGAAGCTTGTTTGCCTCCTGTGCTTTGCAGGTGTACATGCAAAGAAAGTTATAAACACTCTCTCTATTATAACCATCTCTGTGCATCTTCGAAAAACCCTTCCACTTTCCAAATTATGGGAGCACAGCCCCGTGCTTCAGTCATGTCTCGAAAAAACCGCTATGCTATAATCGGTTAAGCCATGGTTGAGAAAATGGATGCCGGTCCCGATCGCGCGCCTCGCAATGAGGTAACCATCCAGCAGGGTGAAGGGCATGTTCGCATGCGTGTGGATGCGCCCGACAACGTGCAGCTCTCGATTGACGTGAAGATCACCGTTGGGGCAGGGGACGCCGGTACAGTGCGCCGGTTTGTGTACGGGGCGCCCATGGCTTCCGCCTCCCCGCTTGACCGCGCATGGAACACCATACGGGAGCGGGCGCATCTCACGCCCACCTCTGCGGCGTTTTTTTTCGTCGCTGCGCTCTTTGTTTATCTGACGACCCGTCTGATCGCTTTGCCCGCCTACCCCATCTATTTCTTTACAGATGAGGCTGTACAAACCACCCTGGCTGCCGATCTGGTGCGCGATCACTACCGTGTGGGAAGTGAGTTGTTACCCACTTTTTTCCGCAATGCCTATCAGTACAACCTGGGAACATCCGTATATCTGCAAGTCATCCCCTATCTTTTGTTCGGCGAGTCTATTTGGGTGACACGCGGCGTCGCGGTGTTTGCCGGTTTGATTGCCGCTTTTTCGGTTGGGCTGGCGATGAAGGAAGTCTTTCAAAGCGCCTACCCCTGGGCTGCGATACTGCTTCTTTCCATCACGCCGGCATGGTTTCTGCACTCGCGCACGGCTTTTGAGACGGCCATTGCAACCACCTTCTATGCCGGGTTTTTATACACCTACCTGCTCTACCGCACAAAAAAACTGCAAGCCCTCTATCCGGCGGTAATTTTCGGCGCGCTTTGTTTTTACAGTTACAGCCCGGCGCGCATGGTGATTTTATTAAACGCGGCGCTCTTCTTTCTGACAGATATACGCTACCACTGGCAGCAAAGAAAGGTTGTGTTGCGCGCGCTGGGTTTGGTTGTATTGATGGCGCTGCCTTTTTTGCGCTTTCAGCTTAACCACCCTCAAGAGAACCTGCGGCATCTGGAGGTGCTCAATTCTTACTGGATTCGCGCAACCCCCTTAACCGAAAAACTGGGCATTTATTTTCGGGAATATCTGCGCGGTTTAAATCCCTTTTACTGGTATTTGGAAGTCAATGGCGATATGCCGCGCCACCTCATGAAGGGATACGGTCATTTACTGCGGACGACGCTGCCCTTCGGAATGATTGGGGTGGCAATTGTCCTCCAGAAGAGCCGGCAGGCATCCTACCGGATTTTGCTGCTCGCTTTGCTGGCGGCGCCCAGCGGCGGCGCGCTGGTACAGGTGGGCATTACGCGCGCGCTTATCTTTGTCATCCCGGCCGCGTTGGTCACCGCGCTGGGCTTGGAAGCCGTGCTGGCATGGATAAAAAGGCGCTGGCAAAAGATCTCCCAACTCGTCCTGGCTCTGCCTGTTTTCGCCTTGTTGGCCGGGTTTAACTTCTGGATGCTGAGAGATGCGCTTGTGAACGGCCCGTTCTGGCATACGGATTATGGCTTGGGGGGAATGCAGTGGGGGGCACAGCAATTGTTTGAGAATATCCGGGAAATATCCGAGCAGGAACCCGAGGTCAAACTTTCTCTTTCCCCCTCCTGGGCAAACGGCACGGATACGATCGCCCGATTTTTCTTCCCAGGTTCACCGCCGTTTCAAATAGAGAGCATCGAAGGGTATTTTGATCACCGGAGAACGTTGGACAGCAGCCGGGTGTTTATTATGATCCCGGAAGAATATGAAAAAGTGATCCATAACCCTAAATTTACCCATGTTCAGGTGGATCAGATATTGAATTATCCCAACGGACAGCCGGGATTTTATTTTGTGCGTCTGGCTTACTCCGCGGAGTTTGATGCAATTCTGGAAAAGGAGAGCGCCCAACGCCGTGTTCTGCAGGAGGCGGGCGTAAATATTGACGGCAGTCCGGCGAAAGTGAAATTCTCATACTTGGACATGGGCCCGATTGACAACCTTTTTGATAATGACGTGCTCACACTGGTGCGCACTTTTGAGGCAAACCCGCTTAAAGTGGAAATTTCTTTTGATCAGCCCCGTACGATCGCGGAGATTTCAGCCCGCATCGGCGGGACGGCGACTGATTTCTCCTTCCAGCTCCTGGATTCTGCCGGCAAAGTCATCTACCAGGATCGCCGGAACGTAGAAGAAACGCCGGACCCGCGCTGGCTAAAATTCAACCTGGAGCCACCCCAGGCTTGTGCACAGGTATGGGTGGAAGTGAAAAGCCCCCGTGACCAGGAACCTGCACACGTGCACCTTTGGGAGATCACCTTCAAATGAGAAAAAACAGGCCATTTTTGATCTGGGTGGTTCTTTTGATGTTCTGCATAATCGGGTGGTTTGGTTTCCTGCGAGCCTGGCAGGCTTTTGTTCAGTGGGACTTTTTATCAGGATTGGGTCTGAGGGTCAGCCCGCTTTACCTGACCGGCAGCGGTGTTGTTTGGGCGGCAGCCGGATTGTTCCCCGCAGCCGGCATCTGGTTTCGCCGGCGTTGGGCTTTTTGGGGAAGCCGGGCGGCAGCGCTTTTGACTGCCGCATCGTACTGGGCGGACCGGCTGTTCCTGCACACCCCTGCACAAGACCCCGGCAACCTGCTCTTTGCGCTTGGTTTAACGGCTGTGTTTTTACTGTATGTTTTTGGCGTGTTTTCACTGCCGCTGACGAGAGGATATTTTAAGATGGGGTGAACATGCAAAACAATCATTTGGAAATTGAAGTGAAATTTTACGTCGGGCAGCTTTCAAAGCTGGAAGAACGTTTGCAGGCGATGGGAGCGCGTCTGGTGCAGCCGCGCACGCATGAGTTGAACTTGCGGTTTGACACTCTCAAAGGAAAATTGAGGGCAAAACACCAGGTGCTGCGATTGCGGCGCGACCAAAAGACCTGGCTGACCTTTAAAGGCCCTTCGGCGCCGGGGGCGGCGATCGCGCTGCGCCAGGAAATTGAATTTGAGGTGAGCAGTTTTGAGGATGCCAAACTGTTTTTGGAATCCCTCGGGTACAAAACATATATTATCTATGAGAAATACCGGCAGGTCTTTGACACAGGAGAGGTGTTGGTGATGCTGGATGAGCTGCCGTACGGGCATTTTGTGGAGATTGAAGGCGCGGACGCCGGTGTGCTGGAGCGGGCCGCCAGCCGGCTCGGTTTAAATTGGGAGGCGCGCTCCACAGCCAGCTACCTGGAGTTATTCCATCGGGTAAAAACAAAGTACGATCTAAAGGCTGAAAACCTGTGCTTTGATGAATTCAAAGGCGCCGTATTTACGGTAAATGACCTCAAAATCGCCCAGGCCGATTAACTTTTGGGCGCCAGCCGTTTGATCTTTCCCCGGGTTAACACCCGCCGCCTTCTGTATGCGGGTCGCCCGGAAAGGTTTCAAACTGGATGGTGGTATGTTCAATGCCGAAACAGTGCAGCAAGCGGTTTTTTATCCCAGCCATAATCACTTCTGAAGGATGCGCAACCCCCTCTTCCAGCACCACATGTGCGCTCAAAGCAATATGACCGGAGCAGATATTCCAGACATGCAGGTCATGAACGCTATAGGCGCCCGCAACAGATTGAACTTCTTTCACAACCTCTTGGAGCGATAAACCAGCCGGTGTGCCCTCCACCAGAATATGCAGGGCAGACCGGGTAAGCCGGACGGAGTTGAAGAGAATCAGCGCGCCGATGAGCGCGCTGGCAAGGGCATCCGCCCAGTTCCAGCCGGCCAGCCAGATGACCAATCCGGCGGCAATCACGCCAACGGAGGCAAGGGCATCGCCGACGACATGCAGGAACGCGCTCTCCACATTCAGGTCTTTATGCCCTGTTCCCGGTGCATGTTCCTCGTGATTGTGAGAGTGGTTGTGAAAGTTGTCTTGTCCGTGCAGGATGAAGGCGACAATGGCATTACCCACCAGTCCAATGATCGCAATCACCAGCATTTCCAGTCCCATGACCGAGACGGGGTCCCGCCAGCGCTGGAAGGCTTCACGCCAGATACCCAGTGCGATGAGGATCAAAGTGATGCCATTCACCAGAGCGGCCAACACTTCCAGGCGGTGCCAGCCATACGTATGGCGATCATCCGGGGGGCGGGCGGAGAGGCGCAGCGCCAGGAAACTCAACACCAGCGCGAAGATATCCATAAAGACATGGGCGGCATCTGAGAGCAGCGCCAGGCTGCCGGTCCATATACCTCCGATTATCTCCCCCGCCAGAATAAATGCGGTCAGCGCGATAGACAGGATAAATCGTTTTTCAACCCCTGCACTTTGATGCGGTTTCATGATCGTATTATAACTGAATCTTCTTTGAATTTTCGGGAGGGAAAATTCCCTCCAACTATGCTTTGATCTGCTTTCCCAAAGTACCGGCATACACCGCAAAAACCGTCTCGCCATCCAACCCAAGCTCCGTGTTGAGAAGGTCATCGTCAAAGGAGCCTATTGCACAAACGGCGCAATCCAGCGCTTCGGCAGCCAGATAGAGGTTCTGGCAAATATGCCCGGCATCCAACAACATATAGCGGTAACCGCGTTCAGGATACCGCCAGACCATCCGCTCAATCACAACAGCCCAGATAAAGGTGACCGCACTGCCGCCGATTTTTTGTTGGTTGAGACATGCGCGGGTGACGCGCGCAGTCAGGTCGTCAGAGATTTCCAACTCTAAAAGTGCATGTTTTAGAGCAGCGTAACGGTAGAGGCCGGGTTGTATCCCTTCCACATTGTTGATGAGCAGGTAGGTCTCAAAAGCGTGGCGCGCTCCGGCTGAAGGCACATTGCGCAGCGTTGCAGGCCGGTCGTTGACACCGCGCACGCCCTGGGTCAACCACAACAAGCAGGAAAGCTCTTCAAGCGTGAGCGCCTCTCCACTGTACGCGCGGACGCTTTTTCGATTCTCGATGACGGTTTGTAAATCTTTTGAGGCTGTGGTCACGCTTGCCGCATCAGGGAGGGCAATCAACCGGGCGCCGTGGGGGTAGGGAAGCTCGAGAGGAGGTTGTGGAACACCAGATTCTTCGGGTGAAACTGGCAGGTACTGGACAGCGGTCTTGCGAATAAACTCGCGGCCAATGCTGTTACTCATTATTCTGCTCCTTACAAACTGTAGTAGGGACGGGTTTTTTTATATTCTGCCGGTAAAGAAATTGTACCAGAAGGCGTGGTCAGCGGCCCGAAACGAGGAGAACAACCCGTACGATCAGATAAACGGCCAGCGCGCCGGCGGAAATAATCAACTGGGCGGCAAAATAGTACCCCCAAACCGTGAAGGCGCGCGAGATAAAGCTATGGTTCAACAGGTTCGTTTGCGGAAGTAATTTTTCCAGCCACTTTTGTGCCTGAACAGGGACATCTGCGCCGGAGGGCATACTGAACGCTTCCTTGTATTCCTTGTTTTCCGTCTCCAGCGTTTCAATGCGCTGCTCAAGAATTTCAAGGTAATTAACCAATTCGGTCTGGGTGCGAAATTGTGGGGGAATGGGCATCTTTTTTCCTTTCAATTCCAAAAAAGCCATTCAGTTCCTTCCAGAATTGTTTACAAATCCCAAAAACGGAATAGTGAAAAGCCTATGTCAATCATGAGCGGGCTAATGCCAAAAACATTTGCCGCCTGCATGATCACACTCCAAAAAGCAGTGCGGATTGGGGTGTCAATCCATAACAGGGCAAAGAGGAGCAGAAAGCCAAAACGACCGAAAGTCTGGGCGGCATACTGGATATTCTCCGGAAGGAAAGGGGCAAGGATGCCAAAACCATCAAGACCCGGAATAGGGAGCAGGTTCAACACCAGCGCCACAATTTGAAAAAACGCCAGGAGCGAAAGCCCCGCCCAGAACTCCAGTGAACCGCCAACAGAAGTGCCCGAACGGGTGAAATGGAAAGGAACAGCCAGTACAAGCAGAAAAGCCAGGTTCATAAGCGGGCCGGAAGCCGAGACAAAACTGCGCTTGCCGGGTGTACGGAGCGCCGCCGTATTGACATACACCGCGCCGCCTGGCAGGGCAATGCCGCCGGCGACCAGGAACAGGAGGGGCAGTAAAATGCTCAGCATCCAATGAGTATAGCGGAAGGGATTGAGCGTGAGATAGCCTTGCATGATAACCGAAAGATCGCCGTTAAGGTACGCTGAAAGGGCGTGCCCAAATTCATGCAGACAGAGCGAAATCACCCACCCCCCCACCACAAGCAGAAAGACGCCCAAACCTTGCGGCAGGATGCTGAAGTACATCAGGGCGGCAACGGCAGCTGTAAACAATACCAGGCTAATAAAAACAGGGCTGATTTCAACCGGCAGGCGGCCGGCGGTTGAACGGTGCTTGGTCTGGGGCGCGGCAGGCCGCGCCGGGGCAATTCGCTGCGGCAGAGTCCGGGAGGGTGCGCTGCCTTCGAGGGTTTCAAAGCGCGTCGTATTTCGAAAGGTTTCAAGGCGGACACCGTTCTGACGCAGCAAAGCGCTGACGGGCAGAAGGGCATTGAGCATCATCCCAAGCAAAATCAGGCTGGTATCCATATAGCTTAAGCGGCGGGCGCGGGCTTCTCCTGCTGCTTCGTGCAGCACGGCGCGGGTGTCTTTGCTCAAAGCTATTTCCTGGTTTTCCGGAAGGGACGCGCCCGCGCTCTGCCGGATGAGCTCCTCCACCTGGCCGCGCAAAGTTGTCAGGGGAATGCCAAGAATACGAAAGGTTCTCATGGCGCCGGAATCGGGGTTGCGCAACAACCCCAGCAAAACGTGTTCCGGGGTGATAACTGGTGAGCCGTTCTCCCGGGCTATCTGCTCAGCCAGGAGCATAACAACGCGGGCATCTTTGGTGTATTCAAGAGGAGGATTTTCCATGGGGTAATTTTACCACCCCCGGACCTGCCCTCCTATTTTTTTGCCAAATTCTGGTCAAACAACTGCAGAGCTTTGATGAAGATATTCAAATCTGCAACGGCGGTGGAAGGATCTTTCGCCGCCTCGGAGCTGATCAGTTTCAAGCGTGATTCCAGCATGGACGACAGTTCGGCGTCGTGCACTTTGATGGCAGGCAGTGCCTGATTCAGCGCTTTTACGGTGGCGGTAATGGCTTCTTTGGCTGTTTCGCCGCCATTGCGGGCGCTGAGCGCCAGGCGCGCGCTCTGGGCATGATCTAATATGGAGAGCACTGCGATGCGTGTTTGCTGAATTGAAAAACGGTCTTTCGTCTTTTGAAGATCATTCTGTGTTGTTTTCAGGGTTTCTTCGGCATTCGCGAGCTGTGTTTGCAAGGAACTTGCCTCGAGCTGCGCCGATTCCCACGCCTGGCTCACCGGGCGGTAAAGCAACAAATAGGCGAGCAGGAACCCCAGCGCGAAAAAGCCAACCGCGAGGCCCAGCCCGCGCGTGACCGCGCGCACCCCGCGGCCAAAACGCGTCTCAGGGTCAAACAGAAATTTCAGACTGCGCTTAAAAAACCCGGGGCGGGCAGACTCCGGCTGCGGTTCCTGTTCCACCGGCAGTTCCGGCTGGGGAGTGAATTCTTCCGCATCATCATCCGGCGCGGGGATTTCTTCGCTGGCTGGTTCGTTATTCTCTTCTTGCTTTTGAGGGTCTTCAACCGGGTCTGTCATCTTAAGTCCTTTTATATAATCGGGCCGGAGGGTTTACTTGGGGGTAGGGGTGAGCGTCTTCACTGCAGTGCTTGCAGGTGTGGGGGTGCCCTCTGGAAGGAGGGTTGGTTCAACCGGCAGTCCGGAGGCAATTTGTTCCCATGCCATATCCAGGTCGCTGGCCGCCTGCACGGGCGAGGCTGGCAGACTCGCCAGGCTGCGCTCCAGCCGGTCAATCCAGGCGGCTACCGTTTCCTGTTGGTGCGCCGGAACCTCACCCCGCAATATTTGCAATTCATCACGGGCAGCCTTCAAATCGCCGGCAGCCAGGCCATAATTACTTTGTAAAAAGAAGAGCCGGGCGCGGTTGAGCAATTGCATGGCCCGCAGTATCCTGATCTCACTGCGCAGCGTACGCAATGAGACATCGGGCGAGGACTGGGTCATTTGCATGCCGGTGGTTTGCGTCGCTTCGTACGACATCAAACCGGCCAGCTTGCTGATCTCGGCTTCCAATGCGCTCAGCTTTTTCAGCGATTTTGTTTGATTTTCAACCTCCTGCTGCAACGATTCCAGATTGCCTCCGAGGGAGGAGAAATTTTCACGGTCAAGCGCCTGTTGTTGTTCCAAAGCGGTAATACGTTCCTGGAAGCCGGAGGTGTTTTCCTCACTGCGCGTGCTGATCGAAGCCTGACCGGTTTCCAGAACGCTCAGCCGCTGCGCTGTGGCCAACTGCGCCCCCTGAAACTGATTGTATAAAAAGGTTCCACCCAGATAAACGGCGCCGCCAATTAAAGCGCCGATGATTATCACCAACAAGAGCCGGAACAGGCCGCGCAAAAAATTGCTTAGCCAACGGCTGAAACGAGAAGGGGAAGCGGCATTTGACTGGGTCATATCTGCCTCCTTATGGCTGCACCACCGAGGGCTCCGCCAGGAGCGCGCGCAGCCCTTCGAGAAAGCGATCAAACACGGCCACCCGCCGGCCAAGCTGATTGAGCTGGCTGCTGGCTTCTTCCAGGCGTGTGTTAAGATCATCCACCTGACCGGAAAGCTGGTCGCTTTGCGTGCGCAAGGCGGCGCTTTCTTTCTCCAGGGCATCTATGCGGCCGCTGAGCGCCTCCATGCTGTCGAGGCGTGCGCGCAGTGAAGCTGCTTCTTGTTGAAGATTTTTAACATCCCCATCAAGAACAGAGAAGCGCTGTTCAAGATAAGCCATCCGGTTGGCGCTGCCATATCGGATGCCGCCGTTGATGGCCGCCAAAACTGCCAAATTGAACAGGAGGGACAAAAAAAGCATGAGCAGCGCAACGGCTATTCCCCATAACGCAGCCTTGTTCGGATCGCCGGTTAATATGGCAAGCCAGGAACGGTTTTCTTTTGGCGGGGAGGCTTCCTCCACTGGCGCGGCAGGGGTTTCGGGCTGTTTGCGTTCTTCGGGTGCAGGCTGCACTTCAAGGAATGGGGGTTCGAGAGTTTGGGAGTCCTCCCCGGCGAAAACCGGGGAAGGTTTTACTTCTTCTTCCGCTCCAGCTTCCGGTTCAGCGGGCGGTGCTTCGGCTGCGGGAGGGGTGAAAGTTTCCTGCTCGGGCGGCGTGACAATTTGCTCCACAGGGGGCGAGGAAACCATCAGAAAGGGCTGCAAGCGCTGCATCGTTGCTTTGCCGATGCCGTTGACGCGGCGCAAGTCTTGAATGCTTTGGTAAGGCCGGCCGGCGATAATTTTTTCTGCCAGGGAGGAATTAACGGAAGGAAGTTTTAGCAGGTCTTCAAGATCCGCCTGGTTTAAGTCTAGAACATCAATAAGGGTATCGGACATCACACTCTCCTTTCTGGCGATTAAGAGTCAGATTTACTGCGCTCCGGGGAGCGCGGCCGGGCCGGATAGGGCATGGGCACATATTCCACAGAAGGCCGGCGGGTGTTGGCTTGCGGGTACAGATTCATCAACTGGTAAATCTCCTCAGGCATGGCAGTTGACACCTTGAGGCCCAATTTCTTCGCCTCTTCAACGCTGATGGGGTAATCATGTGTCCACTTGCCGGAAGCAAGATTTTCAGCCAGGTTTTCCCTCTCTTCAGAGCTATAGTCACAGCAAGTGATCTGCCTGATCGTACCTTTTACCTGATGGATCGCTTTTTGAGAAATGTCGGCCAAGATGATGGTCTCATCATCAATCTTATCGCGATTTTTCTCTTCCAAAACTTTGAGGATGGAAACTGCCGGGAAATTACCAATTTGGGGGTCCACAGGCCCAAGCACGGCATTCTCATCCATGACAATTTCGTTGGCCGCCAAAGCCAGCAAGGTTCCGCCCGACATGGCATAATGGGGCACCAAAACAGTCACTTTGGCAGGATGTTTGGCAAGCGCATTGGCAACCTGGGCGGATGCAAGCACAAGCCCGCCGGGGGTGTGCAAAACCAGATCAATGGGCAGGTCTGGGTCGGTGAGTTTGATGGCGCGCAGCACCTGCTCCGAATCTTCTATATCCATAAAGCGGGCAAGCGGAAAGCCGAGAAAAGACATCTTTTCCTGCCGGTGAATGAGAGCGATAATACGTGTGCCGCGTTTTTCTTCAATCCGGCGGATCAACTTCAACCGGCTTGCATCGAGCATGCGCTGACGGATGAGCGGCGTAAGCGAAGCCAGCAGCAGGAAAATCCACAATAAGTTAAGGAACTCCATAAATCCTCCGATGCTTACCAGGGGTAATATTCGTCAGGATGCGCCCTTCCACGCGGCCGGCGAAAAAGCGAGGGAAACGCGACCATCATACCAAAGAGAAACCCGCCGACATGCGCCCAAAAGGCAACCCCGCCCGTTTGCACATCCGCCGTACCAGCCAGTGAAAGTACACCGGAAAAGAGCTGCATAACAAACCAGAAAACAAGGTAGAAGATCGCAGAGATTTCCACAAACCAGGGCAGAAAAAACAAAGGGATGAAAGTAATCACTCTGGAGCGGGGGAAGTAGAGCAAATAAGCCCCCAAAACAGCCGCGATCGCGCCGCTTGCGCCGATTGACGGAATTGAACTGCCCAGGGTGAACAGGGCTTGCAGTCCTCCTGCGACAATGCCGCCGAATAAATAAAAGATCAGGTACTTGCCGGAGCCCAACCGGTCTTCAACATTATCGCCAAAAATAAAGAGGAACCACATGTTGCCGATAAAGTGCAGCCAGCCTCCATGCAAGAACATGGAGGTCAGAAAAGGATAAAACGAAATCGGGTTGGCGGGGTTGAGGCGGGCAGGGACGATACCAAAGATGAAGAAAAACCGTTCCAAAGCGGCGGGTGAAAGAGTGAGTTCAAAAAAGAAAACCACCGCGTTGGCCGCGATGATCAAAAGGGTGATGATCGGAAAAGAATGGGAACGAATGGTATCGCGAATTGGAAACATTGGCCGCCTCTGCTTTTAGTATATCCAGAGTGTTTCAATTGTGCAAACCTACTTTGAAAAGGTGCGGGAAATACGCCTCCGCAAAAAGGGTATAATCTGAACGGTGTCCACACAAAACGCTTCATCTCTAACAGCAAACCGGCAAATTGCCCGTTCCACGGGGGTGGTGATGGTCGCGCTGGTCACCAGCCAGGTTGTGGGGCTGATTGCCAAGAGCGTGATTGGAGCAACCTATGGCACAGGTTTGGAGAGCGAGGCATTTTTTGCCGCCAACCGCTTTGCAGAGATCCTCTTCAACCTGGTCGCCGGCGGGGCGCTGGCTTCAGCCTTCATTCCAACTTTTGCAGGTCTGGTTATACAGGAAGATCAAAAAGAAGCCTGGAAGCTGGCAGGAGCGATTGCCAATCTTGTCACTCTTATCTTAACCATAATCAGCATTTTCTCTGCTGTTTTTGCGCCCCAGATCGTAAAAACAGTCCTTGCGCCGGGCTTTTCTGCCTCCAGCCCGGAAAAAGAGGTGCTGACAGTTGCTTTGCTGCGCTTGCAGCTGCCTTCGGCAGTAATTTTTGGCCTCAGTGGGCTGGTGATGGGCATTTTAAATGTGCACCGGCATTTTTTACTGCCTGCGCTTGCACCCGCGATGTACCAGCTTGGTTTAATCTTTGGCGCGCTGGTGCTTTCACCAAGCCTGGGGATTTTTGGGCTGGGTTGGGGTGTGGTGCTGGGCGCCGGGCTGCATTTGCTGATACAAACTCCGATTTTCTTAAAGCTGCCCCACCGGGAGTACCACCTTGCGCTTGGCCTGAAAAACCCTGCCGTCCGCGAGGTCGCTCGCCTGATGGCGCCGCGCCTGTTGGGAGTGGCGGTGGTGCAGCTCAATTTTCTCATCAATACAATTCTGGCTTCTTTCCTGCAGGAAGGCAGTCTGACGGGGATCAACCTTGCGTTTCCTCTCATGATGATGCCGCAGGTCGCGATTGCACAATCGGCTGCCATTGCCGCGCTGCCAACTTTTTCGGCGCAGGCGGCAAAAGGCAAGCTGGAGGAAATGCGCTCCTCCCTCTCAGCCACACTGCGCGGTGTACTGCTGCTGGCAATTCCCGCCTCGATCGGGCTAATCCTGCTGCGCGTCCCGTTAGTGCGTTTTATTTATGAGCGCAGCGCCTTTACAGCGGAATCCACACTACTGGTAGCGTGGCCGCTGCTCTGGTACGCCGCCGGGTTGGTGGGGCACTCTGTAGTTGAAGTTGTCAGCCGCGCTTTCTACGCTTTGCACGATACGCGCACACCGGTGACGATTGGGGTGCTGGCGATGAGCTTGAATATTTTGTTGAGCTTGTTGTTCATCCGGTTGTTTGCGCGCGTGGGCTGGGCGCCGCACGGCGGCCTGGCGCTGGCAAATTCACTGGCGACCTTCCTGGAGGGCATTGCCCTGCTGGTGCTCATGCGGCGGCGGCTGAACGGCTTGGAGGGAGCCTCCGTTTTGCGGACGAGCTGGAAGGCAGGCCTGGCGGCGCTGGGAATGAGCGCCGCGGTTCTCGTATGGCTCAGCCTGGCGCGCGGCAGCGCCAGCAGCGTGAGCGTATTGGCCGGAGCGGGGCTTGGCGCGCTTGTTTACATCGTTCTGTTGCTCGTGCTGCGGGTGGAGGAAGTCCGGCTGGTTTGGCTGGGGCTGTGGAATCGCCTGCGGGTCGGAAGGTAGAACCCTCCCGCCGGAATTCCTCGCAGGGTCTTTTGCCGCTGCAACTTCGCTGGGTTTATTGCGTAGATAGAGGTAAGCACCAACAACGCGAGAAATAAGGAGCACCCTATGACCATAGCGAAAGTCAAAACAAATCAAAACCCTGGTTGTTTGCTGCAAATTTTGTGGTTTGCATTTATTGGGATATGGCTTGGGCAAGCCTGGATGGTGGCAGCTTGGATCTGTATGCTTACGATTGTAGGTATCCCGGCCGGGGTGTGGATGTTGAACCGCGTTCCCAAAGTCATGGCGCTGCGCGAACCGGAAACAGTCGTGCGGATCGTCACCCGCCCTGATGGCAAGATCCAAAAAGTACAGATGCAGCCATCACAGATTAACATTTTGCTGCGTTCGGTTTATTTTCTGCTGGTGGGTTGGTGGTTGTCAGCCTTGTGGCTTGAGGCGGCTTACGCAATCAGCCTGACGGTCGTCGGTCTGCCGGTTGGCTTCTGGATGTTTGACCTGACACCCGCACTTTTGACCTTGAAGAGATAACCATACCGCAGCCCTCAGAAATTCAGAACAAGAAGAAGGATACATCCTTCTTCTTGTTCTTTTTACCCGCTTTCCCCTGCCTGCCTGGCGGTGAATTGGTCGGTTTGACAAAGAGGGCAATTCAGAAAAAACGATGAGCGTAAGGGCGCCTTAAGTTAGTGGATAACCTCAAACTTTGATCCCAACGCACCGCAAACCGGGCATTTTTCCGGCGCACTGCGCTTGTGCACATAGCCGCAAACCGGGCAAACATAGTAATCAAAATCTTCGAACTTGACGCCGTTCTGAAGCATATCGAGCGCTTCACGGTACATCTCTTCGTGAACCTTTTCCACTTCCATCGCATCTGAAAAGCTGTTGATGGCGCGCTTGTGATCTTCCTTTTCAGCATTGCTGATGAACTCAGGGTACATCGTGACAACTTCGTAGTTTTCGCCGGCAATGGCGGCTTCCAGGTTTTCGGCGGTGGTTTTTACCCCTCCCAGAACCCGCAGGTGCGACAAGGCATGGACAGTCTCCGCATGTGCAGCCGCCCGGAAAAGCCGGGCGATCTGGGGGTGTCCGTCTATTTCGGCTTTTTTGGCAAAAGCGGTGTATTTGCGATTGGCTTGTGCTTCGCCTGCGAAGGCTGCAAGTAGATCTTCGGTAGTCTTGGACATGGTTTCCTCCAAACAAGTAATTGTGTGATTTAAGAATAAAGGGTAATGAAAAAGCCTCAGCCTGTCAATTGCCAGTTTGTGAAATTCCGTACTTGTTTTTCCAGATGAATTGCCCTTTTATTCAGCCTTTAGGGTAGTGCAAAAAGTTACATTCAGCCCGCTTGCTGGAGTTATGTACACTATCGAGAGCAAAAAGGAAGTCGCCTAATTGTGCTATAATCCCGTAAACGTTTTTCTATATCTTAACGATTGTCCGGTAAAAAATAATGCAATTTCTTGTAACAGGGGCGGCCGGTTTTCTGGGCTCAGCTTTAGCGAACCGGCTTGCCCGCGAAGGTAACAGTGTGCGCGGGTTGGATGACTTATCCACCGGCGATCCCTCCATTCTCGCACCCTCCGTCAATTTCACCCGCGGGGATATTAATGACCGTCCCAAACTCTGGACACTGCTTCAGGGTGTGGACTGTGTTTATCACCTTGCGGCTCGGGTGCTTGTGCCGGAATCCATCCTCTACCCGCGTGAATATGACAAAGTCAATGTCGGAGGAACAGTGGCGTTGATGGAAGCCATGCACGATGTAGGCGTGAGACGGGTGGTTTTCATCTCTTCGGGCGCCATTTATGGAGATCAGAGCAGGCAGCCTGTATCTGAAGAGGCAATCCCTCAACCCCGTTCGCCGTACGCGGTCTCCAAACTGGCTGCCGAATATTATGTCAGAACAATTGGACGCTTGTGGGGTATCGAGACGGTCTGTCTGCGCGTCTTTAATGCCTACGGTCCCGGACAGGCTTTGCCGCCCGTGCACCCTCCGGTGATCCCAAACTTTCTGCGCCAGGCGGCGCAGGAAGGCACACTGGTTGTGCATGGAGATGGGAACCAGACACGGGATTACGTGCACCTCGATGACGTGCTCAATGCGATGAGCGCCGCCTCCACCGCAGCAGGAGTTAACGATCGGGTGATCAACGTTGGCAGCGGGCTGGAAACATCTGTGCGCGAATTGATCCGGCATGTACGCGAGATCACCGGCAAGAATCCTGAGGTCGTTTACAACCCACGGAATGACAAAGGACCTGCGCGCCTTTGTGCCGATCTAAAGTTGGCAAAAGAGTTGCTTGGGTATAGCCCCGCCGTATCTTTGGAGGTGGGGCTGAGAAATACGTTTGAAATGGACCCCCGGCTGCAAGCCCGAGAAATTAACGAAAAATAACACAGAAGAATCACCCGCCCAAGGGGTGCGTTCAGTTCAACCCGCGGAAGGCTGCGGCGGGAGTGCTTCTTCCTCGCGCTTGACGATAAACGAATCAAAATCCCTGGCAACAACCGTATCCGGAAAGATGGCTTGCGCTTCCTGCAAGATGTCTTTTTCCCGGTAGCGGCGGGAAATATGGGTGAGAAACAGCTTCTTAACCCCGGCGCGAGCCGCCAGTTCAGCCGCCTGGCGGGCGGTCAGGTGGGAAAATTGGCGGGCAAGGTCGGCTTCCGATTCCATATAAGTGGATTCAATAATCAGCGCATCTGCGTCGTGGCAGACGGGCTCCAGGCTTCGGGTTTCCCCTGTATCACCAACATTGACCAGGCGAATTCCAGGGCGAAACTCTCCCAGCACCATCTCCGGTGCAATCCTGCGGCCATCAGGGAGGGTAACTTCACCCCCGGCAGCCAGCTCCCGCCGCCAGGGACCGGGCGGAATTTGCAGTTCTTCGGCTTTTTCGGGTAAAAAGGGCCGGCGGCCTTTTTGTTCAAACAGGTAGCCGAACGAATCCGAACCCCGATGATGAACCGGAAAAGCGGAGATTGAAAAATCAGCATCCTTGAAAAATACGCCGCTGCGAATGGGGATGAGATGAAGCGGCATCGGGGGCGTGCCGCCCCGCAGGACAACACCATAAAGCAAATCACGGATGCGGTCCAGCGATCCGGCGCCGCCGTAGATTTCCATTTCTTCCATTGTCTCCCAGCGCATCAGCGTGGAAAGCAGCCCCGCCAACCCCAAGATATGATCGAGGTGGGCATGGGTAATCAGAATTCGGTTGAGGCGCTTGAAACCCAAGCCGGATTGCAAAATTTGGCGCTGGGTGCCCTCGCCGCAATCAACCAAAAAGCGGTATTCGTCGTGCTTGATGACTTGAGCGGGCAAATTTCGCCGCACTGAAGGGGCCGATGCAGAGGTGCCTAAGAAGATAATTTCAAACAAGGTGGGTGGCTGCCTTTCCAGTATTCCAAAATGAGTGTGCGCGATGAAAGCCCGGTAAGTTGCAGCCAGGAGGAGCGGCTGCCGTTGTCTTTGTACACCAGGGGTTAAAAACGATAAACGCCTGAGTGAGGGGGGCACCCAAACGTTTATCTGGGTACATTCTAAATGATTCTTTTTAAAAACGCAAGGGCTCTCAAGCTGCTGTCTCTCAAGAATATTGATGCCCCAGGAGGGACTCGAACTCTCAACCTAGGCGTTAGGAGTGCCTTGCTCTGTCCTGTTGAGCTACTGGGGCAATTTTTAAGATTATAACACAACGAAGGGGGCTTAAATCCGGACGATTCGATCTATTGTGCTGGCAACAGGAGGGGGGATAAGAGCACCATCTTTCCGATCGTGATCTTCCCGCCGGTTTTCAATGAGATGAGGGAATAAAAAAACCGTCCCCACACTTTGTTGCGCAAAGCGGGAGACGGCCTTTTTGTTTCGCAAAAGGCGATCAGGGAGCGGGGTCCTTCCAGTAGCTCATCTGGTCAACCCGCAGCGTTAAATTGGGGGTTATGTCCTGGTTGAGGAAGACCCCGAAATATCCACTGGCAAACGTGTTGTCCCGATACTCTTCCAGCAGCGCGCCGTTGGCATACAAAATCAACCGGTTTCCAATCGCCATGACCCCCATGCGGTTGAAAACTCCGCTGCCAGGTTGTATCGCCGAGCTTTTCTTGTAATTAATCAGCGTGGTCATTTTGCCCTCGGGGGCAACTTTTCCATCCCACATCTTGAGGTAATACCTGCCATCGCAGGTGAAACCGAAAAGGTAACCGCGGTCTGCTTCTTTGAGCGCCGGAACGCGGAAGATGATGCCGTAGTTATCGCTGCCGGAGCATTTATCCAGGCGGGCGGCCATTTCAATATAGACATTGCCCAGGCTCTCTGTACCAGCCAACCGCCATCCCGAAATATCGCTCGTCGCCGTCATCAGCATGGCGCCGTCCTTAAACTCCATGGTGTTGTACTGGCTCGGGCCAATAGTCCAATTCCAGGTGGCCGCGCTGTCCATCGGGTCCAGGGAGGCGGGGCTGCCCAGTTTGCCGATTGGGTCGGTGGCGGGAGCGGTGAAAGCCGGAGCAGGAGGCGCGGTTTGCGTGACTGTTGGTCCGGCTGGCGTCCCGGTGGGTTCGGGAGTGGCGGTCTCTGTGATCGTCGGTTCAAGCGTCTTGGTAGGGGTGCCGGTGGGTGGGGGGCTGGCTGTCAGCGTGGGTTCCAGGATGGGTGGTTGGGTGCTGAAAGGCTCCAGCGGAAGAGGAGAGGGTGCAAGGTTGGGGTCAATTGTCTCGGTCGGATAACTGGTCAAAATCTGTGCCACACGGGTTGACATGTCGGCATCCGATACCTGCTGGCCGGGCGTACAGGCGGCAAGCAGCACCAGGATGGCCAGAAAGGGTAGTATTTTCTTCATGGGCGAACTCCTTGCATGACCTCTTTTTAAAATGGAAACTTAACCGTCAGCGTGCAATAGATGTGCCAGGGAGGGGGCATTTTTTTAAAGTCTGTTTCAGGCTTTGTAGCCCAGGGTGCGCAAAAAGTCTTTCCGCCAGGCAATATCTTTTTCCTCTTCAATGGCTTTCGGTTTTTGCCCATCCACCACCCCGAGGATGGCGCGCCCGCCATCCACTTCGGTTACGATCACTGAAGTGGGGTTGGCAGTTGCACAAAAGATATGGCAGATTTCCGGGATCATCTTGAGCTGGTTGAGGATATTGATCGGGTAGAACCCCTCTCCCAGAAAAAGGATGAAACTATGTCCGGCGCCGATTGCCATGGCATTTTTTTGAGCGAGAGCAATCATTTCAGGATCGGTACCGGTCCAGCGCACCAGACACAGGCTGGACGCTTCACAGAATGCCAGCCCGAATTTAATCCCCGGGACGCTGGAAACCAGCGTTTCATGAATATCTTCAACGGTTTTGATGAAATGAGATTGACCAAGGATGAAATTGATATCATCCGGTTTTTCGATCTTGACGCTTGCCAGTTCCATTTTTATTTGCCTCCTCCATCACGGGAATTCTCAATGAGCCATTTTATGTATTGTACTTGCCCTATTCCAAAGCCGCAACAGGCGGGGTAAGTGCGGCGCGGACGACAAAACGATCCAACGCGCCAAAGCGGTATTTGTACTCCTCATCCCCGCGCATAAAATCAAATTCCGTAAAACCCGCCTCGTTCGCCCATCGAAGCTGGTAGCCGAGCAGCACCCAGCCGGGAGAATAGTCCCGGAAAGCCGGGTCCATCCCCGAGTTGTAAATCCACAGACGGTTCAGGTAGTTGAAACCGAAGTAGCCAGCCGCCTTTTCACCTCCGATGGTCAGAAAAGCCAGGTGGAGACAGTCTCGCTCAAAGGCGCAGCGCACCACGTTGTGAAAGTGCCGGCGGATCGGTTCGGTCAGAAAAGCAGCCTTATCCTCCTCAAAAGCCATCAGCTTCATAAGCGCGTCGGTCTCTTCTTCCAAAGTATTGCCATCCTGAACAAGATACCACGTCACCGGCTTTTCGCTTTCTTCAGCCCGGCGGATCTTCCGGCGGATCTCATGCCTTTGCTTTTTATCAATTCCTGCCAGATAGGTTTCCCAATCGCCTGGCAGAGGGATATAGGGGGAGTGTTGCAGTTTTTCCTGCTCGCAGCCCCAGCCCGCTTCTTTCGCGGCGGTTTGCAGTGCCGGCAAGGTGGGGGAAGTGTCGAGGATATTGTAGAGATCCAAAGTCTCCCAGTGCGGCAAGCCGGCGGCGGGTAAAAATGCCAGCAGTTCCCTGCAAAATGCTGCAATATCTCCCGGCGCAGCCATCAAGTCAAGAAAATCTGAAACCTCAATACTGCCAACCAACAGCAAAGCCGGCTTGCCGTGGTGGTCTTTTACATAAAACAACGGCGCAGCCCCTGCCAGACGGCCATCGCGCCGGGCGGTAATTAATATAAGCTGAGACTCCTGCGGCCACTCACCGCCGCCGCGGGTCTCCCACCAGGCGCTCAGGTATTCATAGCGCAAAAAGGGGGCATGACTGGCAGTGCGGCCCAGGAGTTCGTTCCACTCGGTTTCAAGCTCTTCAATAAATGAGGTTTGGATTTCAAAGTCCATTCAAAAGCTACCTTTATGAGATGATCTGCGCGCGCGAAAGCGCTGATCGCTTTAATCGTTATGAACAGGCAACCCCGATTTGCTCCAGGTGGTTTTCTATTACCAAACCGCGGGGAAGTCGAGAAGCCTGGCAAGAGGGATTGGGAAGAAGCGCTGCGATTGCAATTCCACTCAGCAAGCCACCCGCGCGTTTGCTATTATACCGTTTTTGAAAAAAGCGGAGCGGCTCTTGAGGGCAGTCAGGCGTTGTTTTCCAGCCGGTATCCATAACCCCGCACCGTCAGAAGGTGCTGCGGATTGGCCGGGTCTTTTTCCAACTTCTGCCGCAGCAGCCAGATGTAACGGCGGACGGCGATGGTCTCCTCCTGCCGGTTTGCCCCCCAGATAGCCGCGACAAGCGTAAATTCTGCAACTGCCTTGCCAGCATTCTGCGCCAGAACTTCCAGCACACGATATTCGGTCGGGGTGAGCGGAATGGTCTCTTCCCCGCGGCGCAACTCGTGCCGGTCAAAATCAAGAATCAGGTTGCCGATCGGGCACAGGTTGCGGGGGACATCCGCCGGACGGATGCGCCCCAATACCGCATGGATGCGCGCCAGCAGTTCGGCAAAGCTGAACGGCTTGACGACATAATCATCCACCCCCAAACCAAAGCCTTTCAGCTTATCGGCTTCGCTGGATTTTCCGGTCAGCAGGATGATGGGGACATCGGAAAGTTCCCGCAATCGGGCGGTCACTTCCCACCCATCCATGCCAGGCATCATGACATCCAGAATGATCAAGTTTGGGTGTTCGTGGTAAGCAAGGCGCAGGCCATCCTGCCCGCTTTGAGCGCTGAGAACGGTGAGTCTCTCGGATTGGAGATATTCCTTCAAAAATTCCAGCAAAGTGGGATCGTCATCAATCAGAAGCACTTTGGGGTTCATCTTCCCTTCCTTTGTTGTCCGCACACGGCAGCCAGAATGAGAAACACGCGCCGCCAACGGCCCGGTTGGCTGCTTGAATCTCCCCCTGCATGGCGCTCAGCAGGCGCGAGACGATATACAACCCAAGCCCGTGCCCGTATACCGCACGCGCATCGGCGGAATCCTGCCGGTAAAAACGCTCAAAAATCAACGGCAGTGCCTCTTCCGGTATGCCGGGGCCGCAATCCGCAACATCAATCTGCAGGCGTCCTGAAGCTGGACGGGCTGAAATTAAGATTTCCCCTTCGGGAGCGTATTTGCAGGCGTTGTCAAGCAGGTGGAAAAGAATGCTGGAGAGGGCTTGTTCGTCCGCCATAATCGGAGGAAGGTCTTCAGGGATCTCCCAACGAAAACGCTGCGAGTCCGCCCCGCCCCCCTTTTTTAGGTTCTGAACGACGCCTTGTAAAGAGACAGGCGCCGGGTAGAGCGGCAGATGGCCGGCATCCAGTGCGGAGAGATCGAGGATGGATTCGACAAAATGACTGAGCCGCTGAATTTCCGCCTGTACAAGCTCCAGGTTATGGCGGGGGCGGTCGCCGACAGACTGAGAGGCGGAGAGCAAAAGTTCAATGCCGCCGCTGATGTTGGTGAGGGGGGCACGCAGTTCGTGCGAAACGAGCGAAACAAAATCCGACTTCAACCGGTCGAGTTGCTGCAGGGCAAGGTTCTGCTCTTCCAACTGTTGCAGAGCAAGCACCAGATCGGCGGTTTTCTCGGCTACTCTGTGCTCCAGGCGGGTGTTGAGCGTTTCCAGTTCGGCGCGGTCCAGGGCAATCTGTTCGTAAGCCGCTTGAAGACTGGCCTGCTGGCGTTTTTGTTTGCTTAAGTCATGCGCGGTGCCGGCCAGTGTCAGGCGGCTGTCGCGTTCCGATTGAAGCGGGCGCAGCGCCAGTGAAATCGGGATCAGGCTGCCGCCGCGTCGCCGCAGGTGAATTTCACCTGACCACCCCTGAAGCAGCGCCTCCGCGAGGATCTGTGCCACGCCGGCAGCAGGGTGGAGGATTTGTTGTACGGGCTGCCCAAGCAGGTCTTGCGCGTTGGAATAGCCTGCCGCCGCAAGCAGAGCAGGGTTGACCAGGCGCAGGCGCCCATGCGCATCGCACACGAAAGCCGGTTCGGCGATGCTGTTCACCAGGCTGGCATATTTCTGAAGTTCACTCTCACCAGCTAACATCCCCTGGCGGGCGACAAGCCCAAGCGCCAGCACAAGTGTCACCCACAACCCCGGCTGGTTGAACTGGCCGTAAAACTGCCAGAGAAAGAGCGTGTACCCCCCCAAAGCAAGCACAGTGAGCAAGGGGAGCAGGCGCTGCATACTACGAAATGAGAGGAGCAGGCTGGCGCGACCGGGGCGGGTTGAGTTTTGAGCAACCAACTGTGAAATCGAAGCAAAAACCAACAAAAGATCGCCGCAAGCCCAGCCGAGGTCAATGGGCGAACCGGCGGTATAGGAACCATTTAACAGTTGTGAGACAAGTGCCAGGTCGCTGAAGGCAAAGGCAGCCAGACCCAACCCAGCCCACCCAAGAGGGATGGGGAGGCGGGTCGAATCGGAAAGCAAAAACAGCGCGGTGAGCAGAAGAAGGGAAACAAGGTCAACCACAGGATAGACGAGGGGGATAAGTTCTCCATTTGGAAGGGAAGGAAGCAGGGGCACGAGTGGTTGAAATGCAGCAATCCATACCAGCGTGAGAACTGAAGCGGTTACGATGGTGGTATCAAAAAGGATCGGCAGGCGGCCAAAATGTGGCCGCGGCCTGCGTGGATAGACAGTCAGCCCGACCCAAAACGACAGATACCCTCCCAGGATGACAAAATCTGCAAAAGAGAAGCGGAAAACTTTGCCAAAATTGGCAAACAGCGGGATGAGGTTGAGGATATCCCCAGCCGCCCAAAAGCCAAGCCCGGCGGTCAGCCATCGCCACGCGGCACGGAGGCGGCCAGGTTCGAGCTTGCTTTGCGCCCGGAACGCCGCCGTCCCGGCCACCAGTGAAGTGAATATGAGCGCCAGGTTGCCGACCCACAGGCGTTCAAAGGGTTCCTGCCTGCCCCAGACGAGCCAGGAGGCGTATAGGAGGAGATACCCAACCCCAGCAATCAGAAATTTTCTGCGCAAGTTTGAGGGCAACTCTTGCGGCACGGTTGAGCCGGTCATTCTTTCATTTTACAGTGGTTTGAGAGATTGCGGACAGGCGGCTGCCTTTTAAAAATGCAAACCGCCCCGAGGCAGGGAGCGGGAGGAATTTCTGTTGGGGGGAAAATGGTGCGGTTGAGAAACAGAAATTCCTAAGATTTAGCGCGGGCGGGAGAAAGCTGGGCAGAGCGGTTCGGTGGCGTTTGGGTGCCGGCTGTGATGTGGGTGTAACGGCTTCTACGATGCTGGCGGCCCCTGCGTTTGCAGCTTGTCATGAAGGGGGCCGCACCAGAGGGGAACGACGAACTTGTGTTGTTGGCGGCCGAGCGATATGTGCGCTGTTTTGTTGCATGCCGCCTGCGATGAGATAATGATGACCCCTGCCAGTTTCCCCTGATACCCTGTGGCTGTGTTGCCCGCTTCCTGCTTTGAGACTGGATCAGCGCTGGTGGTTGTGCAATCGGTGGCGGCGCTGCCGTCTGCTCGGGGTTGTGTGAAACAGGTATCAGGCTGTTTCAATAACATTGTAATAAAAAATCGGTTATTTAATTATTACAAAAACATTGCAATTTCGCAGGTCAGGCCGCTCCAATTCGCCAACGGCAGCGGAAAGCAGCCCGCCCGGCGGGAATCACATTAAAAAAAAACTGGCAGGAAATTTACTTCCTGCCAGGCTGGGTCTACAAACGGCATGTTCACACCAGTTGGCCGGGTGAGACAAACCAAAGGCTTGCAGGTTTACCCGTGGTGTGCGGCGGCCGATTCGAGCATGAAGATATTTCTGTCCCCAATCTTTTGGGCAACTTTGAGGAAGTACTCCATGGTGGCAACTTCTTCGATCTGCTCCTCGTGGAACCAGTCCAGAAATTGCTGGGCGGCATAGTCTTTTTCTTCTTCGGCAATATGGCGCAAGTCAATGATGTTCTTGGTGACAATCATTTCCCAACCCAGCGCGGTCTTAAAGACCTCTTCCGCAGAGGAATAATCCACCTTGGGGGCAGAGATGGCAGGGATGGCGACTTTTCCGCCGGTATCAAGGATATATTTAATGAACTTCATGGCATGTTCGTTTTCTTCTTCTGCCTGCTTGAAAAAGAGGGCTGCCGTTTGCTTTAAGCCCTCGTCTTCAAAATAAGCCGCCATTTGAACGTATTCCATCGCTGCCTGGAATTCATGCCCGACCTGGGCGTTAATGGCTTCATTAAGTTTTCTGCTGATTAACATTCCATCCTCCAAATAGGTTGTATTGATTGCTTTTGTCATTATAGCATTAGAGGAAGAATAATTCGACAGCTTTCACTGCATTTGTATCTGTTGGTGCCACCCAGCGGTTTGTCCTGCTCAGGAAAAGGGGCGCGTAGAAAAACGCGGGGGTCAGCTTCTCCGGGCTCGGGCGCGCAGAGCAAGATACAAAATTACCGAGCCTGCCACAGCGGCGTTGAGTGATTCCACCCGGCCACGCATCGGTAAACGCACCAACAAATCGCAGGATTTCCGCACCAGCGCGCGCAGCCCTTCGCCTTCGCTGCCGACCACAAGAACCAGCGCGCCATCCAGCGGGGCTTGCTCAACCGGAACAGCCTCAGGGCTGCCCTCCAGCCCGACAATCCAGGCGCCCGCTTCCTTGAGCGTCTCCAGCGATTGCGCCAGATTGGCGCGGGCGATCAGCAGATGTTCACTGGCGCCGGAAGACGCCTGAACAACCGCCGGAGTTACCTCGGCGGTGCGCGCCAGCGGGATGACAACACCCTGCACCCCCACTGCCTCCGCCGTGCGCAGCAGAACGCCCAGATTTTGGGGGTTTTGCAGCGCATCCAGCGCGAGAATAAAGAGCGGTTCCTGGCGGTTGGCGGCTTCCAGCAAAATGTCCTGCAGCGCAGCGTAAGGATAACCGCTGGTTTCCAATGCTACGCCTTGATGACTTTCGGAAAGACTGTCCAGCCGGGCACGCGGAACACGTTCAAGCAGCACATGACGCGTTTCGCACAGCTTTAAAATATCCACCATGCGGCCTTTCACCTCCGCCCCCTCAGCCACACGCAAACGGAAAGACGCTCTGCGCCGGGCTTGCAGGGTCTCGTAGACGGGATTGCGGCCGGTAATCCATTCCTTCATGAGATAACTTACCCGCTCCCAGGGTCTTGAAGTTGATCAATCAATTCGATATTTCCCTTGACAATTTCAAGCTGGGTACAGGCACGCAGGAAGCTCAGGAGGAAGGCAATATCAAAACCGGCCATCAACACAAGTGTACGGTCAACTGCGGGGGTAAGCAGCCCAATCGCGAGGGTTGCCAACAACACAGCCAAAAGCATTGCGCCAGTAAGAAGAACATTGCGCCGGTAGGCAATCTGGCGGATTTTCAAAAGCGCGGTGTAGGCATTCAAGCGTTCAGAAGAAAGCATAATTTTTCTCCTCTTTATTGCCATCTCCATGAAACGCCGTCTTTGCTGTCCTCCAGGATGACGCCGAGCTCGGCCAGGCGGTTGCGTACCAGGTCAGAAAGCGGGTAAAGTTTTTCCTTGCGCAGTTCCTGACGCAGCTCGATCAAGAGCTGGATGAAGGGGTCGGCGCCCCCGCCGCTTTGGGAAGTTTTTTCTTCCAGACAAAGCCCCAACACACCGGAGAGTTTGCGCAGCAGCGTTTGTGCGGGTTGCAGGTCGCCGTTGGAAGCGCCTGCGGCGCGCGCCTGGTTGATGGAACGCACCAGTTCAAAAAGCTGCGCCAGCGCGCCGGCAGAGTTGAAATCGTCGTCCATGGCTTTGATAAATCCGGCTTCGGCTGCCTCCATTTGGGTTTGCAAGGCAGTGAGCGTTGGCTCCGCCGCGCCTGCCGCTTCCGGTAAAGCCGGGCGCAAGGCGGAATGCAGGCGCTCCAGCCCCCGTTCGGCCTGTGCCACCGTTTCTTCGTTGTAGGTCAGCGGGCCGCGATAAGAAGAATTGAGCAGCATAATACGAAAAGTGTCGGAGGTATGGTGGGAGAGAAATTCTTCAATCGAAACCAGGTTGCCAATAGATTTGGACATCTTCTCCCCGCCCAGCTGCAACATGCCGTTATGCACCCAATAGCGGGCAAAGGGCTTGCCGGTCAGACTTTCGGTTTGGGCAATTTCGTTTTCGTGGTGGGGGAAGATCAGGTCGTTGCCGCCGCCGTGAATATCAATTTGCTCTCCCAAATGATGCAGGTTCATTGCCGAGCACTCGATATGCCAGCCGGGGCGGCCTGGCCCCCAGGGGCTGTCCCAGAAAGGCTCGCCGGGTTTTGCACTCTTCCAGAGCGCAAAGTCAAGGGGGTCTTCCTTGCGGTTGTCCACTTCGATGCGCGCCCCGGAGCGCATATCATCCAGGTTGCGCCCGGAGAGACGGCCATAATCCGCATCTTTGCGTACACGGAAATAAACGTCTCCATTCAGCGGGTAGGCAAAACCGGCTTTGACCAGGTCCTCAATCATGGCAATGATCGTATGGATCTCTTGGGTGGCGCGTGGTTTGATGGTGGGCTGCAAAACATTCAGGGCTTCAAGATCATCTTCAAATTCGTGAATATATCCCTCGGCCAATTCAAAAGGATCTACGCCCAATTCATTGGCACGATGGATGATTTTATCGTCAACGTCAGTAAAATTCATGGCATGCAAGACGGAATACCCGCGAAATTCCAGATAGCGGCGGATGATATCAAACACCATCGCTGACATGGCGTGGCCAATGTGGGCTTTGTTATAGACGGTCGGGCCGCAGACATACATGCGCACCTTTTCATCTTCCAGTGTCTGGAAATCTTCTTTTTTACGGGTGAGGGTGTTGTATATTTTCAGGGTCATGGTTTTATTTCCTCTTTATTGTTCCGGGCGGCCAAAGATCATGCGGCCGGCTGCGGTTTGCAGAACTTTCGTAACGACAACTTCAATTTCCTTGTCAATGTAATCTTTGCCGCCCTCAATGACAACCATCGTACCGTCATCCATGTAACCGACGCCCTGATTGGACTCCTTGCCTTCCTGAATAACACGGATATCAAGGATTTCTCCCGGCAGCAGGACAGATTTAACCGCATTTGCAAGCTCGTTAACATTTAACACGGTTACCCCTTGCAGTTCAGCGACCCGGTTCAGATTGTAATCATTGGTAAGAATCGGGCAGCGCAACTGGCGCGCCAGGATGACGAGCTTGTCATCAACCTCGCGGACGCCCTCCACGTCCATGTCGCTCATCCGGACGGGGATGCCCGGCTCTTTCTGAAGCTGGGAGAGCACCTCCATACCACGCCGGCCGCGCTGGCGGCGCAGGCTGTCCGGTGAATCGGCAATGTACTGTAATTCAAGCAGAACAAAGCGTGGAATTAAAAGTGAGCCTGGCAAAAACCCCGTGCGTGCAATATCGGCAATGCGGCCATCAATAATCACGCTGGTATCGAGCAGAATGGTGCGGCTTTCCGCCCAGTTCTGCCCTCCCTCAACGTTATTGCCGGGCACAGCCGGTTGGCCGCCGCGCCCCACGATGCCTGAAATCACGGAGAAAATATCCATCTGGCGCATGACGAACACAGCAACGCCCAGATAGCCGAACAGAACCACGCCGGCAAAAGGCAAAATATCGCCCAGGGGGGTGGGAAGCAAAGAGAGGGGAAAAGCCAGCAAGGCAGCGATGATCAACCCGACAACCAGTCCGGCGAGCGATGCAAACAGGCTTTGCGCAGAGATACGGGCGAAGATGGAACGCAAAGTGCGCAGCGGCCGCGTGGTAAAAATAGGCGTCAGGATCAAGCCGACAAGCGCACCGACCAGACCGATGGTGAACGCGTATTGTTCAACAGAAAAAGGGTTTGAAACCGTAGGGTTGGCGTTGGCAATTTTTCCAAGCGAGGTGCCCCAATAAACACCTGCAGTCGTAAAGATAAGCATACCAATTAAACGAACAATGAATTCGGAACTCATATAAGTCCTCCAAAAAAATAAAAAAGATTGTTAAAGTGCGGAATAAATGAAGATAAATTCTATAGGATGATAGCACGGGTAAGGCGGCGAGTCAAATTTTAAGGAAAACAGCTATTATTCTATTGTATACTCACTTCAGCGCAATTTATCCTTTAAGATGCCGGCTGCACAAATTTATTTGGGAAGGGGCCGGCAGATGGAATACCCTCGGGAGAGCAAATTGCCGAGGGTGTTCCCGTTTAAGATCGTCTGTATTTTATGCTTGACATTGCCGGGCAAGCTGTTTAGGATGATAGTAAATATTTGCACGGGCTTATTTCTAGGATGATGGGTATGAATCACCGAAAACTTGGGAAGATCGCACTGCTGCTTCTCTGCTGCATTTTGCCGGCCTGCAGACGATCTGCCACACCACCCTACCAACCATCGGCCAGCCCTCCTGCTCTGCCGAGGCAAACGGAAACCCAACCCACTCCCACGGACGCGCCTGCTGTTTTACCCTCGCCCACCACCGTGGTGCTGACAACTGAAATCAAACCGATTGAACCGGAAAACGCCACGCTGCTCCGGCAGGGCGCCGAGGTGACTGTTGAAAACCCTGCCAAATTGGTTTGGTCACAAAACTCCAATTCGCTGGCGGTGATGAGCGGCGTGAGCCTGATCGTACTGCAAAGCCCCTCCCTCAAGACCGCCGCACACGTGGAAATTTCCGAGCCAATCTATCTGCTCGACTTCTCACCCACCTCCGACAGCATGGCAACCACCGTGGATCAACAAAAGATAGAACTGCGCCAAATCAGCAGTGGGCAAGTTCTCCGTTCCATACAGTTCGACACCCCCATCCTCACGGCTCATTACTCTCCAGATGGCAATGTGCTGGCGGCTGCCATGTCGGATGGCATTGCCTATACGCTATGGGATGTTCGCACCGGACAGTTCATCAAGAAGTTGAGCGGGTTTGAGACCGCCGCACCGGTGTATGGCGGTTTCTTCAGTCCGGATGGACGGGAATTTATCTGGGTGGCGCGTGGCACAGTGCAGATAATGAATATCGAGACGGGCGTATTCAGCCCTGCAATTCACCATGAAGATTTTGTCAGCGCGGCGGCACTCAGCCCGGATGGTCAAACGCTGGCAACAGCCGCAGGCGGCACATTGAACGGTTATTTCCAGACGTTGATTTACTTGTGGGATGCACACACCAGCCAACAAATCACTGCAATGCCGGCAGGCGATGTGCTGCCGACCAGCCTGTCTTTTTCACCGGACAGCAAACTGCTGGCGAGCAGCGACGCCAACCGGATCGTTTTGTGGGATGTGGCCGCCGGACAGATGATCGGCGCGGTCAGCGGGCATCAGGACAACATCTCCGTAGTCGCGTTCTCTCCGGATGGAAAGCGCCTGGCTTCGACGGCGTATGATAATACCGTACGGCTCTGGCAGATTGGGCCCTGAGAGCTTGACAAGTATTCTTTTGAATCATGGAAAAAGGTGGCCACTATGCCAAAAGCTGATTCCCCCTTCCTGGCTGATTGGTTGGCAATTTCATTGCGCTGGTTGGTCCTGTTGGGCGCCGCAGTCAGGCTGGCACAAGGGGGAACTGTTACCCTGGCGCTGGAAATTGCCTTTGCGCTCGGAGCACTCTGGAATCTGGGAGCTTCCATCCTTGCAATCTTAAACCGCCGTATTCCCAAACACCGCCTTATTTTTGTTGGCGGTGATTTCGTTCTCTGTATGCTCCTCTTTGTTTTTAGCGGTGGTTTGGCCGGGTCGCTTTGGTGGATCGGCTACCTGGTGGTTTTCACTTCTTCCATATATTACGAATGGCGGGGCAGCGTCATCATGGCATTAGCCCTGACCCTGCTTCAGGGCGTTTACAGTTACCGGGTGGAAGCCGATTTTCTGAATATCCAAAAAGGGCAAACCCTGGCAATTTCCAATCTGGTTGCGGCGGTAGTCTTGGGAACGTTGAGCATAAAATTGATGAATTTGGTGCGCTCAAGCTATTTTGCTCTGGTACGCAAACGCCGGGAGGCAGATTTTCGGGTGCAGTTGCGGGAGCGAAACCGCCATAGTGCAATGTATCGCATGATTGAGGAATTGAGCGCGACCCTGAATTATCAGACCGTGCTGGAAACCGCCCTCGATCTATGCAAAACTGCACTCGATGGGCTGCGCGGAGACGCGAACGCCCTGGTAAACGCCGTGCTGCTTTTTGATACGGAGGAGCGGCTGTGCGTGGAGGCCGACCGCCGTTTTCCGCCGCCTGACCGCAGGGTAACCTTCGCGGCAAAGGAAGGCGCGCTGGCAGAAGCCCTGCAGACAGCGGAACCGGTTGTAGTTCACAACCCGGCGCGGGACGCAGAACTAAAAAAACTGGTTGTGCTGTACGGCTGCGATTCGGCGTTATTGCTCCCCTTGCGGCGGGGACTCGAGTCCTATGGAATTATTTTGCTGGCTCACCCGCGAGCCGACTTTTTTACGCCGGAACGCGTGAATATGGTTGAAGTTATCAGCCACCAGGCGATGATTGCCATTCAGAATGCGCTTTTATTCCGTGATATTGAGGTGGAAAAAGAGCGCATCGCCGAAACGCAAGAAGAAGCCCGCAAGAAGCTGGCGCGCGACCTGCACGACGGGCCGACCCAGGCTGTCTCTGCCATCGCGATGCGCCTGGGCATCGTCCGCGGGATGATCCGGAAAAACCCCGCCGAAGCCGAACTGGAAGCCGGGAAGATCGAAGAATTGGCACGTCACACCTCACGGGAGATTCGCCACATGTTGTTTACACTGCGGCCTCTTGCGCTTGAATCGCAGGGTCTGAAAGCCGCGCTGGAGGCTACAGCCGATAAGATGTGGAATACTTTTCAACAAAAAGTGACCGTTGATGTTGAACCGCGCGCGGTGGACTTGTTAAAACCGGAAAAGCAAACCGTTGTTTTCTATCTGGTCGAAGAAGCCCTGCACAACGCGCGCAAGTATGCCCAGGCTCCGGAGATTCGTGTAAGGCTTCAACGCGCCCGGCAAGACGATTCTTTTGTGGTCTTGCAAGTTAACGACAATGGCGCAGGGTTCGATATGGAAACTGTCATGCGGGCTTATGAAGGCAGCGGCAGCCTGGGCATGGTAAATCTGCGGGAGCGCGCGGAGCTAATCAACGCGCAGTTGCGTATTGATTCGGCGCCCGGCAAGGGAACGCGCATCCAGGCAATCATTCCGGTTACTGAGGAAGCTATTGATCGTCTGCAACGGGGGCTGGCGCCGGTAGACGCACAGGGTTAAAGCGCGCATGCCCGCCGCTGCCGGCTTTTACTACGCGGAAACAGATCTCACCCGCACGCCGCGCGTTCCTGTTCTTCTTCTTCACGGCGCGGGCAGCGATCATCTGTGCTGGCCCGCCGAGATTCGGAGGATGGCAGACGAACGCACACTGGCATTGGATCTGCCCGGCCATGGACGCTCAACAGGTTCCGGCGAGCAAACGGTGCAGGCATACACCGCGCACGTGATGCGCTTTTTGGACACGCTGGGCGTTTATCGGGCTGTTTGGGCAGGGCATTCTCTTGGCGGGGCGATTGCGCTTTGGGCGGCGCTGCATCATCCGGAACGGGTGGCGGCTGTGGGGTTGGTCGCCAGCAGCGCTGCTTTTAAAATTCCCGTCAAATTATTAGACTACCTGGGCGACAAAAGCGCTTTTCCGGAGGCGCTGGAAATCCTGCAAGCGCATCTGTTTAGCCGCAACCCGGAAAAAACGCTGGTTGAGAAGGTGATGCGGGCGTTTGAAAAGGCGCCTTTGAGCCGGCTGCAGGGTGACCTGAAAGCCGCCGCAGATTTTGATGTGCGCGGAGAAATCTCCACTTTATCCCTGCCAATCTGGGCAGCCTTCGGCACAGAGGACAAGTTAACCCCTCCGGCTGCCGGGTCTTACCTTGTCCGCCAAATTCCCCAGGCAAGCGTACTGCTGGCGCGCGGGGCAGGGCACATGCTCATGCTCGAGCAGCCCAAAATCGTCGGGGATTCATTGGCGGCCTTCCTTAAGTTGCTGTCTTTGAACCTGACGGGGAGCTGACGCACTGGGGGGAAAACTTTCCACAACCTTGCGCGCAGGGGCATTAACCGTGCGCCGCTCAGAGGGGCGAAAAAAGAAGGTGGTTTTGGAGGAATTGTTCGGTGGTCTTAAGGACATCGAGGATGGTTTCGTTCTCCCGGAAACCGTGCCCTTCCCCGGCATATTGTTTATATACGTGCGGAACGCCATGCTGGAGCAAGGCCGCCTCAATCTGGCTGGATTGTTCCGGAGGGACAACACGGTCGTCACTGCCGTGAAAGAGCAGCAAAGGATCTCGTATTCCGGCGGCGTGGAATACAGGAGAGCGTCCGGCATACCGTGTGCTCTCCTCTGGCAGCATCCCTACCAGTGTTTCATGATAATGAGCTTCAAACTTATGTGTATTTTGCGCCAGGCTAAACAAGTTGGCGACCCCGTACAGGCAAATGCCGCAGCGATACAACCTCGGATGGTGAATCAGCGTGTTAAGCACTGTAAACCCCCCCGCGCTGCTGCCTCGCAGCGCCAGTTGGTTTTGATGGGCTAATTTTTGGGCAATCAACGCCCGCGCCGCCCCGGCGGCATCTTCCACATCCATTACACCCCAATTCTTCTCCAATTTTTGGGTATAGCTGCGACCGTAGCCTGTACTGCCGCGGTAGTTCACTTCCAGCCAGGCGTATCCCCGTGAAGTGAAATAGACTGCTTCGGCGTTATAGCGCATCACAGCCTGGGAAGTCGGCCCGCCATGAATGTTGACGATTGCGGGGGGCAAGCCGGCAGCACGATACGCCGGGTTGGCCGGCGGGGAATACAAACCATGAACCGCGGTTCCATCCGGCGCATTCCAGGTGAGTGTCTGCGGGGTTGGCAGGTAAGCGGGGGGGATGTCTTCGTATTCACTGCGGCGCTCGGTGATCAAACGGCTGCCGTCCCAGCGCACCACGCGATTCGGGATGGCAGGCGATGAGGCGATCATGGCAAGCTGGTCGTCAAGCGGAGAGACGGCAAGCTGCGTCAGCCAGGTGTAGGGAGAGACATCAATCTGCTCGCTGCGTCTGCTTTCAAGCGTCACCTGCCACAAAGCCGAACGGCCTGCAAAGTTGGAAAGATAGAAAATCCGCCGGCTGTCGCGGCTCCAACCATACGAATGCATCCCTTGTACCCAAGCCGGCGTCGAGAGCAATTGCTCGCCGCCGGAGACAAGGGTGTACTGCCGCCCTGTTTCCAGGTTAAAGAGCATCAGCTTTTCCCAATCTCCTTCAGCGGCGGCAATATAGGACAACCAGCGGCCATCAGGGGAGAAAAGCGGCTGGCAGATCGGGGTTTTTTCATCACCGGCAATACACGTTTGCTCCGACATGCGGGGCGGGCTGCCGGCAAGCTTGCCCAGTTTAAGGCGGCTTCCATCCCAGGGCATGTTAGGATGATCCCACTCGATCCAGGCAATCCATTCCCCATTCGCATGCCAGGCGGGTTGCATATAAAAGTCGGCGCGGCGGTCAAGCTGTACCGGCCATTCCTGACCTTCACTATCGGCTAATGCCAGGCAATCGTCGCGGCCGTCGCTAAAAATGTACAGCGTCCAGCGGCCGTCCGGCGAGATTTTAGGAGCCGCTGCACCGCCAAAAGGCGGGGTGATGGGGCGGGACGCATCATACTCCAAACGGCGGCGGTAGAGGCGCCCATCTGCCGCCGCGAAAACCACCCAGCCATCTTGTACGGTAAATTCCCCTCCGCCGTACCCGACCCTGCCGCGCGGAGCCGGATCGGTAAGGAGATCGAAAGGTGCATCGTCCGGAGGACGGAAGGCGATCCGGTTGTGCCCGGAATGTCCTTCCAGCCACAAGAGTGCGCCGGACTGGTCCCAAAGGACATCTTCCAGGCGGATTGCCGGGACCGGACTGGGCCACAAGCCGTAGGAAATTGTTTGTTTTTGTGTCATGCTCACCGTGTTTGATTAAGAAGAAAAGAACCAAACTTTTCAATAATCTTTTCATGTATTTGAAAACCGGTGCTTTGTTGTACCGGCTTACCTCCGATAAACAGGACAAGGGTGGGGACGGTCATCACCGCATAGCGCATTGTCAGGTTTGGGCACGTATCCACGTCCACTCTCATAAGCTGTGCCTTGCCAGCCCACTCACGGCTGACCAGCTGCTCGAGGATGGGTTCCAGTCTGCGGCAGGGGTTGCACCAGGGCGCGCCGAATTCAAGCAAAACCGGCAATTCTGCTGCCAGCACCTGCCGTTCGAAGGTCTCTTCTGATACTTCCAGGAATGCACTCATGGGGTTATTCTTTATGTTTGAGTTCCAGGTCGCGCGGCCGCCAGAGTGCAATCAGGTCGCCGCGGGTATCCCCGTTAATCTCCGCCCAATTTTTAATGGGTAAAACAAGGTGGGCAATTGCCGCCGTAGAGAGCGATTCGAGCCGGCCGCTGAAGATTTGCAGCAAACCTTCCAGCCCGGGGTTATGGCCGATGATCAGCATCCGCTCTATCACATCCGGCAGGGTCGTCAACTTTTTCAGGTATACGTCTGCTTCTGCGAGGTAAAAAGAGTCCAGAAAATTTGCTTCACCGGCAAACTGGCTGCTTTCCACCAGCAATTCGGCCGTCAAGCGGGCACGCAAAGCTGAAGAAGAGAGGATACTTTGGGGCGTCAACTCCTTTTCAAAGAGCAACTTCCCCATACGAGGGGCATCTTTTAACCCGCGTTTATTCAAAGGGCGTTCATAATCGGGTATGCCTTCTTCTTTCCAGCTGGATTTTGCATGCCGCATGAGCAAAAGGGTTTTCATCGCGAAATCACCCCGCCAATATAAGGATTTTCTTGCCAATTCGCAAGGGAGTATATCATGATTTAAATCAATCAGAACCGGCTTAAGGCAGGAATCGCTTCAAAATTGATATAAACAAGAGGATGGAGAGCTGTGACTACCTTTTTCCCCGGCAGACACCTGAAAGATAAGCTACAATACGCTTATCATGGAAGATCGCGTCAAGGTATTAATGGAGCGGCTTGTGGAATTGGAAGCCGATGTGCTCTACCGCCAGCCGGCTCAGGAAGGCGAGGAGGAATTTCGCCATATTCCTGGAACTCATCCTGTGTTGGTCTCAGCGCCGCATGGAGCTGCTCACTTGCGCAATGGGAATCTCAAAGAAGAGGATGAATACACCGCCGCGATTGCGTGCTACCTTGCAGAAAGGACCGGGGCACATGCACTTTACCTGCGGCGGCGTGTTTTTACCGATTCCAATTACGACCGCGGGACAAATTACAAGCAGGCGATGAGCGCCATCTTGCGCGCGCATAATATCCGTTTTGTGCTGGATCTTCACGGCGCTTCCGACCGGCACGCATTCGGGATGGCGCTGGGAACGATGAACGGCAGGAGCTGCCCGAAACAAATTTCCATGATCCTCGAGGTGCTTGGGAATTACGGCTTCAAGCAGGATGTGCCGGGAAATTACAAACTGGATGTGGATGGGAAGTTCACCGCGGCGGGAGGGGTGCAGCAGGAGACGATCACCCGCTTTGTACGGGATACGCTGGGTGTGGCGGCGCTGCAGGTGGAACTGACCGCAACGATCCGAACGGTCAAAGCTACTGTGCACGGAAAGCCGCCGCGGGTTTATCGCGGCGACCCTGTCATGATCGCTGATGCAGTCGGTGCGCTGGAGGAAGCCGTGCGCCGCTTGTAAACGGCGCGTTTACTGTACCACCTTGAAATGGTTATTCAATGTGTAGTACATAAAATTTTCCCATAACGGGACGGTGTGGTCGCGGCGGTAATCATGGGTGGCATAGGTTTGCAGGATCACACGTCCGCCCAGGCAGGTCGCCAGGACGCCGTGCGAGGATTTCCGATCGGGGTGTTTCCCGGCAAGCAGGATGGCATCGCCGCCTGCGCCTAACTGGATCAAATCTCCAGCGTCGCCTTCCCAATAGATGTTGGGGGTCGTCAGCGCGCCAACCTGGTTGGGCACACTGAAAACCTCGTTGTATTGATCGAGCCAATAAATGGAATAGTCCAACTGGTCATAATCTGCCGGGTCGCGCCACCAATCCGCTTGAAAACTCACGCCGCACTTCCCCAGGAGCGGGCTGATACGCCCATTGGCAATTTCATCCAGATACCAGACCTCTGCCACAAGCGCCACATTGTTGTTCACCTGCTGGAGGATCAGGTCCCAAAATTCGCCGCGCACGGCACTGCGGGCTTCAGCCGAAATGACGATCAGGTCCCAACGGGTGGAAGAATTCAACTGTTCCATCAGATGGCCAACAGCATCGCCAACTTCAATTACACGCCCACCGGAGAACCCCATATTTTGCACGGCGGAATGGACGCGCGTGTCCAATGCATAATACCCGCGAATATCTTCAAACACGAGCACATTTGCCCGGCGGATCCTTTGGGCAATATCCTGGGTGGACTCAGCAGCCGGTTCTTCAGTAGGCGGGGGAAGCGGCGAGCTCTGCGGTTCGGCGGTCTGCGTTGGCTCTTTGGGCGCGGCGGTTGGTGTGGCCTCTTCAGGCATATCTTTAGCCGCCCCGGCTGTTGCACTGCCAAGCGCCTCAACCGTGCCTTGAAGGCGGATTGCCATGATTGTTTCTTCCACGTAATCGGGATTTTCACCCCCGCCGCTCTTCACCTGCGGCATGGTGCAAGCCAGCAGGAGACCAAATACGATGGGCAGGAAAAGGGGTTTTTTAATACGGGCTTGTTTTGACAACATGCGTCCCTCCAGTCCTCTAATAGGCCCCATGTCAATATTCTTATTATACAAGAAGGGCTTTCAAGGAGTTAAGGAAAATGTTCTGTGAAGGAAAATGTTCGAAATGGCAAAATCTACCGAATTCACTCATCAAAACGCGA
>JADLFQ010000008.1 GCA_020845515.1 Anaerolineaceae bacterium
GGAAGCCTCAACTTCGGCGCCCAAACTGTGATAGGTTGGTTCCGGCCGCCCCTCCAGCGGGTCAACCCGCCCGGCTCGCCCCAGCGGCTTCGAGACCATCCCCGCACTGCGCACCCCCGCAGCATTCAACGACCCCGCCGCCGGCCGTACACCCGCCGCCCCATATCCCACCGCCGGCCGCATACCCCCAGCATTCGCAGTACTCGCATTCACCCCAGCCACCCGCCGCTGCTGCCCCCACACCACCCGGTCACCAGCCACCGACAATGAGCCAATGATAAGAATGCGTATCACCCACACCATCACCGATACGAACACCGGCACTATCTTCGTCACCGTCCCCGCCGATACCACCGCAGTGCTTTGCACATTGTGGTTCACTATCGCCATCGAAACCCCCCACCAGGTCAGCATGGCATTCATCGTCGCCGCCAGCAGCCAGGCCCCAAACAGATACCACACTTCCTTTGGCTCCTCCACTCCCTGCTCCGGCGTGAATAAACGCGCAATCCCTGCAAAATCAATCCCGCAAAACGCCACCGCCAGTATCGTCGCCCACTTCATCCCCGCAAAACTCAGCCCCCCCAGCAAATCCCGCAGCGCATACTCCGTCGTCGAATAGTTGAACATCTCAAACGCCAGCAGCGCCGCCATGATGATCACGCCCAACACCAGCCCAGCATTTATCCGGATTTTTCCCAACTTGACCGGCAGCACCCCCAGGTTCGCCTTTGCTCCCAACAGGTTCATCGCTTCCTCCTTCTTTTTCTAATCATCGAAAACTTTTATCTATTATAGAACATACGTTCTGATTTGTCAATAGTTTTTCTGCATTCTTTTTAAGCAAAGATAAAATAAAGCCCAGACCTCATGGTAAACTTAAAAAAACTCAGCGAGGAAAAGAAAAACTTTGAACAGCTACACGGCCACTGCGACAGCACACCCAAATATCGCATTCATCAAATATTGGGGCAATCGGAATGCTTCGTTGCGAATTCCCGATAACGGTTCTATCTCCATGAATCTTAATGGACTCGTTACAAAAACAACCGTAACGTTTCGCGAGGATTCTGAAGAGGACGTGCTAATTCTAAATGGGAAAAGTGCCTCATATGACGCCCTTCAGCGCGTTAGGAGTATGCTCAATTTAGTACGCACAATTACCGGTATAAAACAAGCAGCCTGTGTGGAATCAGAAAACAACTTCCCGACCGGAGCCGGGATTGCCTCCTCCGCCGCCGCCTTCGCAGCCCTTGCAGCGGCTGCCTCAAAAGCAGCCGGACTTGACCTCGATGAACCGGCGCTCTCCAGGTTGGCACGGCATGGGTCGGGATCTGCCTGCCGTTCCATCCCGAGCGGCTTTGTAGAGTGGCTGCCTGGGGACGATGATCTCAGTTCCTATGCCATTTCCATTGCGCCCCCTCAACACTGGAATTTGGTAGATTGTATTGCCATTGTGAGAGAGCTGCCCAAATCGGTAGGCTCAACTACCGGCCACGGTTTGGCTCCTACCAGTCCCCTCCAGGCCTGTCGTGTGACAGATGCCCCCAGGCGACTCGAAATATGCAGAAAAGCAATTTTAGAGCGCGACTTTGACACTTTTGCAAAAATAACAGAGTTGGACAGCAACTTAATGCATGCCGTGATGATGACCTCCACTCCGTCATTATTCTATTGGTCACCGGCCTCACTGAAGGTAATGGCAGCCACAAGCCGCTGGCGCGCCGATGGCATTCCGGTCTGTTATACGCTGGATGCCGGCCCCAACGTCCATCTGATCACTACTACTGAGTATGTTGACACCATAAAAAAACAGGTTCAGGAAATTCAGGGGGTGCAGCGCACCTTGTGCGCCACTCCGGGGGGTCCAGTTTCACTCACCCTTTCTTCGGATTAATTTTTTACAAAAATTTTTCCCCTTGAAAAATAGGGATATAATGTAGTTGAAATAGGAAAAGGTTGTTATTGAATAAAGGTGGCTGCTTCTATGACCGGGTTTGATTTTGGTATGCTCATACAATTTATACTCGCCATTGCTGTTCTGGCATTTTTTCACGAACTGGGTCATTTTTTAATGTCAAGATTTGTCGGAGTCGAGGTGGAAGAGTTTGGACTTGGGCTTCCTCCCCGTTTAGTAAAGCTTTTTAGCTGGCACGGCACCGACTTTACACTTAACGCCCTGCCATTCGGTGCTTTTGTCAGGCCAAAAGGGGAAAACGACCCAGATATACCGGGAGGGTTGGCGGCAGCTTCACCCGGAAAACGATTTGCCGTATTGCTGGGAGGTCCTCTCACTAATCTTCTTGTCGGCGCGCTCGTTTTCAGTGTGATCTTTGCTGTTAACGGTGTAGCCCGTACTACGGAAGTCAGCATTCAAAAAGTGGAGGCAGGCTCCCCAGCAGAAGCAGGGGGATTTCAAGCAGGGGATGTCATCCAGAAAGTTAACGGGCAAGAGGTCAGCAGTTTCCAGGACATCAGCACAGTTGTTACCGCAAATGCCGGTAAAGAAGTTGGTTTTATCCTCGGCAGAGGAGACAAGACGATTAAGACAGTGGTCATCCCTCGAATCGCCCCCCCAGAGGGACAAGGACGCATGGGCATTGTCATGCAAGCTGACCCGCTGTATGAGCCGGTGACGCTTATAGAAGCTGCTGGATTGGGCGTATCTGAAGTCGGTTTTCTGGCAGTGCAACTCCTTATGGCTCCGGTTCGCATTATTGAAGGTGTCATCGCCCCCGAGCAAGCACGTGTAGTCAGCATCGTCGGGATATTTCAAATGTACCAGCAAGTCAATAATATCGAAGACCAGGCTATAGCAGCCAACCCGGAAACGCCGCGCATCGCTGTTTTTCAGTTCCTGGGTGTAATTTCGGTTGCGTTAGGGTTAACGAACCTGTTGCCGCTCCCTGCTCTAGATGGTGGGCGGATCTTGTTCCTGATTCCAGAAGTACTTTTCAAACGAAAAGTGCCTGCCCGCTTTGAAAACGCGGTTCACGCCACAGGTATGGCCCTTCTCTTGCTGTTAATGGTCTTTCTTGTTTTCAATGACCTGACTAACCCGATTCCAATTCCCTAAGGGTAAGGAGGGAGATATGACAGAAAATAAAAATATTCCCTTCACCAAGGTTATCGAAACTCTTTTGGATGATGCCCATCCTTTTCCGGCGTTTCACCTTCATCGTTTTTCTGATCTTTCGGTAAATGAGTTAGAGATTTTCAAAAAAACATGGCCGGAAGTGAATCCCACCCGGCGCGTAGGCGTACTGGAAGACCTTGAAGAACTTGCAGAAGCAGATCCCCTGCTTTGCTTTGACGAACTGGCAAAATTCGCTTTGGAAGATGAAAATCCCCTTGTACGGGAGACAGCAATCCATCTCCTCTGGGAGTCTGAAGATGCGAAACTGGCACCTCGTTTTATGAAGATACTCCTGCAAGACACTGATGATCAGGTACGGGCGGCAGCTGCCGGAGCGCTTGGTTTATTTGTATATCTCGGAGAGCTTGATGAAATTCCAGAAACGATCCATCAGGATGTGGAGCTTTGCCTGCTGGATCAATTTATGAGCAATGGGGCAAAGAGTGTTCGTCGGAAAGTGCTCGAATCTTTGGGCTATTCCGGACGAGGAGAGGTCAGCCAGCTTATTAAGAACGCATTTGCCACCAATGAGAAAGACTGGATGGCTTCCGCTCTATGCGCGATGGGGCGATCTGCCGATCCGCAATGGGAAAAAGATATCCTCAAGATGTTAGATCATCCGTTTGTTCCCATTCAAGAGGAAGCTATTCACGCCGCCGGCACCCTTGAGCTATCTGCCGCCCGCCAGCCTTTGCTCGAGCTTTTGGAGGAAAAAGACTCGCTCGACAGCGACGTGTTAGCTGCTCTAATTTGGGCGTTATCTCAAATCGGCGGAGAAAATGTGCGCGCCGCTCTAGAAGAGTTAGCCGAAAATGCTGAGGATGATGCCGAGTTGGAATATCTTGAATCGGCATTGGAAAATCTGGAATTCACCGAGAACTTCGAACTGAAGGAGCTCTTTGATTTCGATCTCGACTCTCAGAAGCATCTGGATGATTTGGACACCGACTCGGGAAGCAAAGATTTCGATGCAGGTAAAGCTCTCTAGATGGCATACTTCCTGCACATAATTATGCTATCATGCGATTCTGGCTCGCAATTCTCATTTTGACCGGAAGTTTGATCTCCGTAGGGTTCTCAGCGATCCCACAAGAGGCAATTGTTTTCAACGACCCTATTGTTAAAATCGAATTTGGAGAGCAAATTAATTTTGAGATACGCCTCGAGTCTTTCGAACAGGCCGCTGAAGTTTTTCTTTCAGTTCAACCGCAAGGAGAAAGTGCGCGTGTTAAACCAGCCACAATCACGGAAGATGGCAAAGTAATTGCCCAATATAATACACGTTCCGACCCGTTCCACCCGTTCGCTCAAATTGAATATTGGTACAGCGTAATCGCACATGACGGGCAGAAATTTGACAGCCCTCATTTTTATTTTGAATATACTGATAATCGCTTTGTGTGGAAATCGCTAGAAAATACGCAGTTTGAGATTCACTGGTATGCCGGCGACCTCACATTCGGTCAGGCGGCTCTCAATACCGCAGAAGCAGGATTGAGATCTGCGCAAACCTACCTGGATGCCAGCCCGCCCATGCCCGTACGCATCTTTATTTATGCATCCCCCATAGATTTACAAAGTGGCTTGCAAATCCCTGTGCAATCATGGGTAACAGGACATGCCAGTACCGGTACGCATATTATCTTGATTTCCATTGCTCCTGGAGCAGAACAGCAGCTTGAATTTGAGCGACAAATCCCGCATGAAATCATGCACTTGCTTCAGTTCGAATTTCTTGGCGAGGATTATCGCCGTATTCCCGTTTGGTTGGCGGAAGGCAGCGCGTCGCTGGCCGAGCTATATCCTAACCCTGATTATCAGTGGGCATTGGAACGTTCTGCCCGGGAGCAAACCTTGCTTCCATTCCATTCCCTGTGCACCAGTTTCCCGCGCGAGGCGTCAGGGGCATTCCTTTCCTATGCACAATCGGCTTCCTTTGTTCGGTTTTTACACCAAAAATTTGGCAGGTCTGGTATTCAAACGCTCATGCGAGTCTACGGCGATGGTATCGGTTGTGAGGAAGGCACCATTGCGGCTTTCGGTATCTCCCTTGGGCAGATCGAAAATAACTGGCAGCAAGAAGTTTTGGGGATGCGCCCCGGCTTGCTGGCTTTTCGAAACCTCTCCCCTTATCTATCCCTTTCTGCCTTGCTTATGTTAATTCCTTTGATCATTGGTTTATTGGCGTTAAGAAAGTAAAACTGGACTGGTATAAGCATGGAAAACCCAAACGAAGTTAGACTACACGCAGAAGTTGAAGGGCGAGTTCAGGGAGTCGGATTTCGTTATTTTGTTGCGAATCGCGCTGAAGCGCTTGGAATTAAAGGCTGGGTAAGAAATACTTTCAAGGGCAGTGTAGAGGTTACCGCCGAAGCATCACGAGAGCAATTAGAAAACCTGCTTCAAGACTTGCGCACCGGCCCACCAGCCGCCTGGGTCAGGCAGGTCGAGGTAAACTGGATGGACGCTGCAGGTGAATTCACCACATTTTCTGTCAAACGATCTGTGTAATTCCTCCATTCACAACAAAAACTCTTCGAAGAACATTCACCACACGATCATTTTCCTAAATCTTCTCCTGCCAGGATACGCGCTTTCTTCCAGGGCGGTAGATCTGATTCCTCCGCCAGAACAGCACGCAGATCAAAGATCTGATCTCGCAAGATAGCGGCTTGTTCAAATTGCAAATTTTTAGCCGCCTCTTTCATCTGCTGCTCCAGCTCAACGATAACACGCTTCAATTCATTCTTAGGCATAGCAGGTCGTCCGGCCTGATAGTAGCCTTTTTCCTCCCTCACTGCGTGGGACACTCCCAAGCGTTCGGTGATGTCATACACAGCCTTGACGATTCCAGCTGGTTGGATATTGTGTATTTCGTTGTAAGCCATTTGTTTTGCACGACGACGGTTGGTTTCATCGAGTGCAAATCGCATTGAATCGGTTATTCTATCCGCATACATCAATACTTTGCCTTCCACATGCCGGGCTGCCCGTCCAATCGTCTGGACAAGCGCCGTACCCGATCTCAAGAAACCCTCCTTGTCAGCGTCCAAAATTGCTACAAGGGAAACTTCGGGCAAATCCAATCCTTCCCGTAACAAATTAATACCTACTATCACATCAAATACCCCAAGCCGCAAATCCCTCAACAAACCCACCCGCTCCAGGGTCTCAATTTCTGAGTGCAGATAGTGCACCTTAAATCCCATCTCCATCAAGTAGTCAGCCAAGTCTTCCGCCATGCGTTTGGTTAACGTGGTCACTAAAACCCGTTCTCTTTTTTCCACACGCAGGCGTATTTCTTTAATCAAATCATCAATCTGCCCCTGTATTGGCCGCACCTCCACCTGAGGGTCGAGGAGGCCTGTTGGGCGGATAATTTGCTCAGCCACCTGATCGGCATGTTCCAACTCGTACGGCCCGGGCGTGGCAGAGGTATACAAGGTGTAGCCCATGTGCTCTTCGAACTCGGTAAAGGTCAGCGGGCGGTTATCCAACGCTGAGGGCAGCCTGAAGCCATAATCCGCCAGCATTTGTTTGCGCGACCGGTCACCGTTGTACATCCCTCGAATCTGCGGGATGGTCATATGCGATTCATCAATGACAAGCAGGTAATCGCTTGGCAGGTAATCCATCAGCGTCCAGGGGGGCGTGCCGGCTGCACGTTGATCCAGATGCCGGGAATAGTTCTCAATCCCACTGCAATATCCTACTTCTCGCAACATTTCCAAGTCATATCGGGTGCGTTGTTCGATACGTTGCGCTTCCAAAAACTTCTCGTGCTTCTTATAGAATGCAATTTGAGAGTCGAGTTCCTGTTCAATATCATTAATTGCCTTCTTTAACCGATCGTCAGCGGCAATATAGTGCTTGGCAGGGTAGATTTCTGCGTGCTCTGGATTTGCATATATTTCACCGGTAAGCGGGCTATATTCGGTAATACGTTCAACTTCATCCCCGAAGAAAGAAAGTCGAAAAGCACGTTTCTCTTCATACGCAGGGAACACTTCCACCACATCGCCACGCACTCGGAATGTCCCCGGGCGCAACTCTAAATCATTACGCTGGTACTGGCTTTCGATCAATTGTCGCAGAAGTGCATTCCGCCGGTAAATGCTTCCAACATCGAGATTTAACACCACCTTGCCATAGGCTTCAGGGTCGCCCAGCCCATAGATGCAAGAGACAGAAGCCACAATAATCACGTCGCGCCGCGACATTAATGCAGTCGTCGCCGCCAACCGCAGCCGGTCAATCTCCTCGTTAATATCCGTCTCTTTTTCTATATACAGGTCGTGTCTGGGAACATACGCCTCCGGCTGATAGTAATCGTAGTAAGAGACAAAGTATTCCACCGCGTTGTCCGGGAAAAAAGCTTTGAATTCAGCGTATAGCTGTGCCGCCAGGGTTTTATTATGCGCCATGACAAGTGCTGGTTTCTGTACGCGCTGAATCACATTCGCTATTGTAAAAGTCTTTCCGGTACCCGTAGCGCCGAGCAAAACCTGGTTGCGTTTTCCTTTCTGAATACCTTCAACTAATTGGTCCACCGCCTCCGGCTGGTCACCGGTAGGCTGATAAGGGGCTTGTAATTTAAATTCCATTTAATTCACCTTTTGATCCATTTGCCCGGGTACACTTTCAATAATACTCTGAATTGCATTCAACAAACGCTCCTGCCACGGTTTATCCCCGTTATTGAGTACCATCCAGTATGCATTTTTTCCCGCGCGTACATCAGAATCGATAAAAGGAAGATTTCGGGAATGAATGCCTGCAGGCAAGGAGGGGTAACGCAACACGATTTGATCTCCCTCCCGATTTACTGAGGAGAGCCCGGCTTGCTCGGCGAGTAACCGCACACGCATCTGGTAGAACAGGTTTTGAACCTGTTCAGGAACAAGCCCAAACCGGTCTTTAAATTCTTCTCCCAACAGATCCAGTTCTGTCGTTTGATGGGTGTCTGCGAGGCGCCGATAAAGCTGAATTCGCAATTTCTGATCGGGTACATAGCCGATAGGGATACCTACCATAAGCGGCAGATCTACACCGACCGGCATGAGAATTTCGCTTACTTCCAAGTGAGAGATGGAAGGTACCGGCAGTCCGGTTCCCATTCGGATTTCACGTACAGCCTGGGAGAGCATGCGCGTGTACAGTTGGAAGCCAACCGAATTAATATACCCATGCTGGCGCATGCCCAGCAGTTCTCCGGCACCGCGCATTTCCAAATCGCGCATAGCAATCGAGTACCCGGCGCCCAGTTGCGTATTATCAGCAATAACTTCAAGCCGCTCCTGCCCTTCTAAAGTGGGCGCTTTATGGCGGTGCCGGAAGAAATAGGCATAGGCTCGCTGTGCGCCCCGCCCCACCCTGCCGCGCAACTGGTAAAGTTGAGCAAGCCCAAAAGTATCGGCACGGTCTACCAGGAGTGTGTTCGCATTGGGAATATCCAGCCCCGATTCGATAATGGATGTGCATAAAAGAACGTCAATATCCCCTCGTGTAAATCTCTGCATTACCGCAGCCAATTCAGTTTCATGCATCTGCCCATGTGCCACGCCCACCTTGGCCTCAGGTACCAATAAGTGAAGATGTTTCTCCATAGCCGGAATGGTTTGAACACGATTATGAACAAAAAAGATCTGTCCACCGCGTTCCAGCTCTCGCAGGATAGCTTGTCGTACCAGCCGGGGCGAATACGGGCCAACATGGGTGACAATAGGAAGCCGTTCCTCCGGCGGCGTATTAATCGTCGAGATATCCCGCACACCTGTTAAAGCCATATACAGTGTACGAGGAATCGGTGTTGCCGTGAGCGTAAGAACATCTACCTCAGTACGTAAACGTTTCAGAAACTCCTTATGGGCAACTCCAAAACGCTGCTCCTCATCAATAATCACAAGCCCTAATTTCGGGATGGCCACATCCGCTTGCACCAAGCGATGAGTGCCAATAACCATATCAATCTTCCCCTGTGCCAACCCTTGTAGAATTTTTTCCTGCTCTTTGTGTGTACGAAAACGTGAAAGCATTTCAACTTCCACAGGATAAGCAGCTAATCTTTGCTGAAAGGTCTCAAAGTGTTGTTGTGCCAGCACAGTGGTTGGAACCAGGATCGCAACCTGTTTTCCGTCCATTACTGCCTTGAATGCAGCCCGTAATGCAACTTCGGTTTTCCCATATCCAACATCACCGCAAAGAAGGCGGTCCATTGGCCGGTGGCTTTGCATATCTTGCTTCACATCTTGAATGGCTCGCAACTGGTCTTGCGTTTCAATATAAGAGAAACTCGCTTCAAGTTCCTGCTGCCAGGCGCTGTCAGGGCTAAAAGCGTAGCCACGCGCCGCCTGGCGTTGAGCATATAATTCCAACAGCTCGTGAGCAACCGTCTGTACGCCCTCGCGCACGCGCTGCTTGGCATTCGTCCATTCTCCTGTACCCAAACGTGTCGGCGAAGGCGGGTCGCTATCTGGGCCAATGTAACGGCTTAAGCGATCTGCCTGATGAACCGGAACATACAAATGATCGCCATTCTCATACTCCACCTGGAGGAACTCCCGTTCAGCCCCTTCCAACATGCGGTTTACCAGCCCGCGAAACCGGCCAATACCATAATCAATGTGAACAACCCAATCTCCGATATTAATATCCGCATAACCGGCTTCCGGCGCTTCGGCGGATAGATGGTTGCGACTCCTCGGACGGGGACGGTCCCACCCAAATATTTCTGAATCGGTCAGCAAATGAAGATATTTCCCAGGCTGGGTTTCCAGTACCCATCCTTCACTCAAGGAACCTTCCACAAATTGCAGCGAACAGTCTTCTATTTCCTCTGTTTTCTGTTCTTTCCAAAGTTCCGCGAGGCGCGGCGCTTGGCGAGAGACTATATGAACGGGTTCATTGCTCTGACAGCAAGATTGGATATGTTCCATGACAAGTTTGAGACGGCCGCCGAAACGCGGGCCAGGTTGAAAAATCTCTCCAAGCTCCGGGTTTTCAATGGCGGTCGTCCTTCCCAGTTCAATCCATTGGTGAAATGAAAGAGAATCTTGCAATTCAGACCAGGAGAGATAAGGTGTTGGAAAATCAGCGGGAAGGGTCCCTTCCGTAATGCTTTCGCGCCGTGCCTTAACTGCCTGCTCTTCGATCTCTATCGCCTGGGTTTGTACAGCGTCCAGGTTGTCTATAACTACCAACGCATTTGAAGGAAGATACTCCAGAAGGCCAGCAGCCATAGGGTGAATAACCGGTAAATAGAACTCATCAGTTCGCTCACCCGCCAGTTCCAAGGAGCGCGCTTTCTCAGGAAGAAATTCCCGCGCCGGGGTGACCGTCACCCGCTCCAGAGCTTGAACAGTCCGCTGCGTAGCCGGATCAAAACTTCGCAGTGTTTCAATTTCATCTCCAAAAAATTCAAACCGCACCGGCAGCGCTTCCGCTGGTGGCCAAATATCCAACAATCCCCCCCGGCGTGAAAATTGCCCCGCCATCAAAACGACATCCGCAGCTTCGTATCCAATGCCCACCCAGAATTGCACCAAACTCTGCGGAGCAGTCTGTTGGCCAACGCGTAGTATGCGCGAGTTTTTCAAGAAATCTCGCCGCGGCAATGTGCGTGTCATTACTGCCCGCACCGGAGCGACAAAGAGAGGTGCAGGGTGAGAGGGTGTGCTTCCGGTGATATGGTAAGAAGCTAAAGTGGTTAAAACAAGAAGGCGCTCCCGTCGGGCTGCCGCGCCCCAGGCAGCCTGCTCATAGAACAGCGGCGTAGGTTCTGGGAACAACCTGATATTTCCGTCACGCTTCCAAAATCCCAGTTCATCCAGTTGAGTAGATGTGCGGTCGCTGCGGTCTGTGATATATAAGATTGGGCGTTCGAGGTCAGCCTGCAATCCTGCAAGAATCGGCAACCGCGCCGACCTGGCAAGTCCCAAACCGGGTATACGAACCCCATCTTGAATATCCTTTAGCAGATTCTGGTATTCAGCCAGCAAGCGAAGGGTTGAAAGCATTTCTCACTCCGCAAAGGGGCCGTTAAAACGATTCATAGCCTGCTGCAACCCCTCTACCAGAAATGCTTGCACAGCACCGCCCGCTTGAGTCGAAATTGCTGGCAAAATTTCTTGCTCCGCTTTTGAAAACTTTTGCAAGACATAATCAGCCGGTGACATCCTGCCCGGTGGTCGCCCGATTCCAATCCGCAAGCGAGAAAACTGTTGTGTTCCCAAGGACTGAATAATTGAAGCGAGTCCTTTCTGTCCTCCGGCGCCTCCCTCTGGCCGCATCCGCAATGTTCCCAAAGGGAGATCTAAATCATCATGAATGACTAACAGATTCTCGATAGGCGTTTTATAAAAACGCACCAGTTGTGCCACCGCCTGGCCGGAGAGATTCATAAAAGTTTGCGGTTTCGCCAGGATTAACTTTCTACCCTGCCAGATTCCGGTTCCAATCAGTGATTTAGATTGCAAACGATTAACGGTGATTCCCATTTCTTCACACAGGTGGTCCACCACCATGAACCCAATATTATGCCGGCTTTCGCGGTATTCACGTCCCGGGTTTCCCAACCCGATGATTAGATAAAGCGGCCCCGACATTGCTGTGTCCTGCTGCCCACGTTGAAATAAGCGCCGCAGCATCCTTTATCTCCTTCTTCGATGGCTTGATCTTACCGCCATGTACACAATCAAGAGCAAAAAGATTCCAGCGGCAACACCCAGCCCGACCAGTAAGCTCTTCGCCAATCCGCCGGAAGTTATCTGAGCCGGGTTCTCCGGAAGCGGTGTAGGCATTAAAGGTTGGGAGGTTGGAGTTACTCCAACGTCATCTATGGTTGCGGTAACTACATGCTGCTGTATGTCAGGTGTAGATTGTGGCTCCACCGGCGTATAATTGCGCACCTTTAAGCCGCTCACGATCAGTTCTTCACTTTGCCCATCTTTGAGAATAATCTCAGCGCGCAGCCGGTAATCGCCATCGGTAATGGTTGTAGTATCCCAGACTGCCAGGGTCCCTTCTTGAACCGGCTCATTGCTCTGTTGAATGAGAAACCAAGTTTTACTATCCTCCCGATCATATGTAAAAGAAACCTCGTACGACAGAAAGTCCGCACCCGAAGCGCTGCCTGCGACAGGAATAACTCCTTGTAGAACTTCCCCGGCTTTCGGCGAGAGAACTAACAATCGAGCCGGCAGGCGTAGAAGGAAAGCCCCGGATATAAGTAATAATAGAAAGAAGAGGTTAATATGAATTCTCACGGCAACCGGTAATTTTAACACAAAGTCGTATGTCTCGCAAATTGCCTTCGCGTCCGTTCTTTATATTGAGAATTGTCGCTATAACATTTTTTGGGGGAAACGATGAGCAAGCCAACTGGTTTGCGGTTGAAAACCTTAAGCAAAAGAATATCAGCACAATGCCAATATTGGATATAAGAAAGCTCTATTTTCTCATATCCAATATCCTTTCGGTATATACAGCAACGCTGACGAGCCACTGACGCTAGCAACCGCAGCCATTGATGGAGGCCGGCATCTTGATCCCTTTCAACAGAGGTAACTCTTTGTTAAAACAGGGAGGCCAGCCTCCCACCTAATTCAAATAATAAGTCCTGGCACTCCACTAGGGATTTTGGCAGCCATAAATGGGAATGATGCCAGGTTTCAATACCCAGCTGCAACCGTTCTCCACACAGGAACGATTATCAGTATAGAGCGAACAAACAGGAGCAGTGGTCGGTGCAGGGATACTGCCACAAGCCTGTACCGTAATGTCTGTCATAACTGGCGTGCGAATAGACGTATCGTTATCGGTCTGCTGGACAACGATCTGATATTGCAAAGTAGCCTGATCAAAAGGAATAGTGCCGCCCAGCAGAGAGGTTGGGTTAAGCGTGCTCTGGTAGAGATCACCCCCAAGAGGCGCCATTGTCACACTCTGAAAATCACCGGAGGAACCGCCAGTAGAGAAACGATAGAACAGAACGACAACCGTGATGCCTTTTGGCGCAAAAGCACGGGCAGCAATGGTTACTTCAAGAGGACCGCAGCTGGCTTGTCCCAGATAGACCTGGTTGGTGGAGACGCGTTCGATGGAGATACTGCCCACCGGTGGAGGTGTAGGAGAGCCTGCCTTCACGACAATATCTACATACATGCTGGGCATTGTCGTGCCGCTGTACGTGATGGGTATCTTATCGCCGTTTGGGGCAACGAGGTTCCACGCACCCACATACCACCCCTCACTTATAGGCGCGGTTTGAGCAAGCGGAATAGCCACCTTTTGACCAGGTGCTACGGGAATGGATACCAATGACCCTAGCGGCATATCCAACGTGTTGTTCATGGACGCCGCACCCTCAGACATGGATGGCCCGCCCGTAAATACGAGATGATAGCCTTCACCCCACGTGCAGGTGCCTGTGTTTTGAACCGTCCACGTCTTGGTGAACTGCTGGCCGGGCGTCATGTTTGCCTTCTGCAATGGATCCTCAAAGGTAACATCCAAATTATTGGTGCAGACAGCCGATTCTGGCGTCGGTGTTTCAACTCCTGCGATGATAAGGCTGGTCTCGGCATAGCCACTCCAACTTCCAGAATTATCTTGGGTGCGCAGTCGGAGCAGATACTCGCCCGGGTCGGGCAAACCGCAGTCGTGGGTCAGTGTGACGAGCGAATTCTTCGTGTCCGAACTGGGAATTGAAGCAGCTACTCCGTTAATCGAAAGCTCAAACATCGCGACCCCGTTGGGCGATGATCCATGCGCCACAATCTGGCATGGATTGGGCGGGATGATAACCGTGCTGGGCAGCGGCGCGTCGAACCAGGCGCGCGGCACATTGATACTGCCGCCAGAGGGCGTATCGGTAGAAGTGGATAGATTACAACCAGCAATCCCTGCCATCAAGAAGATCAGTAATCCTGTAAATAGTTTGTGTTTCATTGCTTTTCTCCTTGTTCTACGGGGCAAAGTAGTAGATAACCAACTCAAAGTTGCTCAATCCATCAAAGCATTTTCCAGTAACGGTTCCATCCCAATCCTCCACCGGCATTGGATCCGGCGGGGAAACTGGAAGGAGAATGAGTCCGTGGTTGCTGGCCGGATTCTTGAACCAATCTCTCACCACCCAGGTAATATCCACATAGGGTGCAAAGTATGTATATAAACCTTTACTTGAATAGTGGTTTCCGCCTACCAGTCCTGTCCAATCTTGCTTTGCTTTGCCCGCTTTCAACACACAGGAGGGTTCCCAATTCGTTGCCAGACCGGTAACTTCATAACCCCCGAATTTTGTTGGGACTCTCGAATACTTCAATTCAGCTTTTTGAATCACTGCGTTTAGCGGGATTTTTTGTTTTATCTGTACGGAGTCAAATTTCACCGCGCCGTAATGCTCACCCTGCCGAAAGCAGTCATCATCATCATAAAAAATATAAGAACCAACCATAACCTCTCCCGGTTTGTTGCCAAAGCCAGTTGAATTATTCTCAGCCACATAGTATTCTGCTGCGCCATAGGCATCGCAATCGCCAGTATCCATCCATGTCCCGCCGGCTGTGAGCCAGTTTATGGGAGTCAATGTGATTTTTTTCGGCGTTGGCGGTTGGGAGGAGCAAGTCGTGACCATCTCCGACTCGCCAAGGTTATTAACATACGCGCGCACGCCATAACATGGTGCTGCTCCCCAACCCAGTGGAATGGCGACGACTTTCTGGGGATCACTGACTTCTTTCAAATACTTTGGGGTTGAGTCCTGCTCCGGGATAATTTCATAAATGCGGTAGCCGTCCACCTTGTCAACCGAGGGGCACTTGCCCCAGCAGATCGGCGGTTTCCACTCCCATACCAAAATGTTGTAACTCTTCACTATGGAAGAGGGATTATTAAGCAGGGTATTGCAAATAAAGGGTGCCAACAGGGGGTTGGCATGGGACGTACATTCTTTGGCGTCCGTAGTGAAACGCACGGCAAACGGCGGCGGAATGGTTTTGTCCGAATCACTACCATCATCGGTAAATGGTATTATCTGTACCGGAATATTCGGTTTGCCAGTGAAATGAAACCCGTCAGCAGTGATATCAATGGTTTGCGGCGGCAGCTTGGCGTCGAAACCCGCCTTGCCCTGCCCAAGATATTTAAGCACACCTTTCAGCCAGCCCCAGCAGTCCACCTGAAGGACGCCCTGTTGCAACGGCGGAAGCACCTGCGTGTATGAAATATCTATGTTTTGTGTGCCTTGAAAGAAATCAAACGGATTTTTCGGCATCTTCTCCCAAACGCCACCCCCGCTCGAAACATAGCAGTAAGATTTATCCACCGGCTCGGTGAACTTGATATCCCAAATAATAGAAATGGGAGAAGACGTATCCGCACCTCCACTTACGGGGGATTGTCCCTGTCCATCTCCCTGCCCAGCCCCTCCATTCGGCGGGATCGGCGCTTGCACCGGCTGGCCGCCCTGCAAGGGTTGGGTTGGGTCAACGTGTGGGTTGGCGCTAATCATTTGATCGGGTGGTATACCAAAGTTCGCGCCAATTTGCGTCAAAGTTTGGCCCTCCTCAGCCGCGATCTGCATTACGCCATCCCCGGCCAGCACATTGACAATTACCGTCTGGGACTGACCAGTCTGCCCATCCTGCGCGGTGACACGGGCCTGAAGCGTGTGGATACCCAACGGAAAAGCTTGCCACACCCACTCGGCGCTCTCAGGAGAATCGGTCACTGTTCCCAATGATTGACCGTCCACAAACAGCTCCGCCTTCAGGATAGTCGTAGGCGCGGCCGCTTGCAATTTCACTGGCATCAAATCGCCTGCCTTTATCTCGTCGCCACTGGAAGGGGAGAGCAGAAACACCAACACAGGAGACTCCGGCTTGAATTCGGCTGTACTGACCTGTGAACGGAAGAACCACCATCCACCGGCCACTGCCAGAATTAAAATAAATAGGCCTGCAACAAGAAGACATCCCCAAAGAAAAGAACTTTTTTTCATAGCAAACTCCTTATCTCCACACTTTAGAGAAACAAATATGTGTACATAAGAGCGAATTCGGAATCAGCATGGACATATTGCGAAGCAAAAGTTGAGCGGTCATCGGGAAAAATAAGTGCCTCTTATTCGAAATCATATCTTCTCCTTGCCTAGCTTGGATGCAAGCAGCTTCTCCAGACACAAGATGACGAAATCGCTGAGGTGAGTTCTGCGCCTGTATACTTTGCAGTCTAAATTGGTCTCGATGCAGGGGTAATAAGTTCCGCTTCGACTACTTGTGCAGTACAAATGGCCGGCGACTGCCCCAAACCCGATGGTCATCTACAATCCTGCGAGCGCTGTTACTCGTCTGAGTCTAACCACACCTTTCTAAAGGTTATACATCTATTTATTAGTTTTATCAATAATGAATATTGACAATATCTAATTATGGGGAAGAAAGGTTTTGAAGAAGGTAAAGCAAAAGCAACAAAAACAGGCTAACTCAAAAGGCAGAATATCCAGCCAGCCCGGCACATGCAGGAAACGGAACAGGGGGAAAACCAAATCGGGTTACGGTATCGAAAAGGCGCTTATGCCGGTATTCAGCAGTTCATACTACTGGTCAGTGCGTCAGGATATTAAACCAATTCTCTCCTCCACTCTTGAGAAACCTCATGGGTTAAACTCTTAAAAAACATCCTCACTTTAAACGTGAGGATGTTTGGCGATGAGATAAAGGAGAGTAATTGGGGTGGCTGATGGGGCTTGAACCCACAACCCCTTGATCCACAGTCAAGTGCTCTGCCATTGAGCTACAGCCACCACGAGCGCACGAATTATAACAGGGTAAAAACGGTTATGCAAGCATTTTCCGCAGTGCCGCACCGAGTGAGCCTCTTGTAAAAGTTTGCTGCGTACCATTCGTTAAATTCTTCACCGTTACCATACCAGCAGTTTTTTCATCCGGTCCGCAAATGAGCACCAGGCGAATACCAATGCGGTCTGCATACTTGAGCTGCTTGGACAACTTGGCTGCTTCAGGATAGCAAAGAACGGAAATACCTTCGCTGCGCACCAGTGTGGAAAGAGCAAATGCATCCACCATACTTTCTTCATCAAACACCGAAACCATCACCTCGGCTGGTAATGAAACCAGGTCGGGGAGCACTCCATACTTTTCCAGAATCACGGCAATCATCATATCCCCCATAGCAAAACCAGTACTTGGCAATGGCGCCCCCCCTACGTCCTCCACAAGATTGTCATAACGTCCGCCGCCCAAGATCGCACGCCCTTCTTTGGCGCGATCGCGCGCTTCAAACACTGTTCCTGTATAATAATCCAGCCCTCGGATCACTTGTGGGTCAAAGCTAACATATTCCCGTACGCCTATCGCTTCCAAGATTGCAAAAATTTGTACAAGGTGCTCCGATTTCTGCCACAAAGCACGATCCCCAAGCATTTCTTTTAATAAGCCCAACTGCTCACCATTCAAACCAGAGGCAAGAGCATATTCCTCCCATTCTGCGGCGGGCATCTTGTCGCGCCGGTCAATCAAGCGAAAAGCAGTCTGTTTCATTTCCCTTTGAATGCCGATGGCGGCAAGCTGGCTGTCCATCAGGCGGCGATCATTGACGAAGACCCCCACCTGTTCGTGCGTCAGTCCAATTTTCTGCAAGAAAACAGCGCAGACCGCAATTAATTCAGCATCCGCACCTGTGGAGCCCGCTCCAATTAAGTCTATATTCCATTGAAAAAACTCCCGGGCGCGGCCTTTCTGCGGGCGTTCATAGCGGAAGAAAGGGCCAAAAGACCACCAGCGCAGTGGGATGGCGAGTTCATTCTGCCGTTGAGCAACAAGGCGTGCCAATGTAGGGGTTAGTTCCGGACGCAGGGTAATCAGATCGCCGCCGCGATCCGGAAACACAAACGCCTGTTCCTTCACCAGTTCCTCGCCAGACTTGGCCGCATACAGATCAATTTTTTCAAGGATAGGGCCTTCGTATTCCTGGTAACCGAAAGATTCAGAAACTTTTCTGATGGCACCGTAGAGCCAGTTTCGAAAAGCCATCTGTTCGGGGTAAAAATCGCGCATTCCTTTGACGGGCTGAATCGTTGTTTTCATTAAACTCTTCCACCATAATTAGAGATCGAAGGTATTTTAACATACAATCTCCTCTCCTCCATTGGGTAAAAGAGCAGCGATTCGCAGATATGTGATGAATTTAACCCGAAAAGTGATAGAAATCACAAAAGTAGGGTACTATATCCCTTCTCTTTACAAGAGGATAAGGTAAAATAGGAAGGTCAAAATATACCTTCACACAAGGTGAGTATGGATGTTTCTCAGCTAATTGATTTGGTGTCGGGTGAGTTGTTGAATCCAGATGCCGACTTAACGCGGGATATCAAAGGGGGGTGTGGGGCAGACCTCATGAGTGATGTGTTAGCCTCAATTCAACCAGAAGCCGTACTATTAACCGGCTTATGTAACCCGCAAGTCATCCGGACAGCCCAAATGTCAGATGTTTCTGCAATCGTGATTGTCAGGGGCAAAAACCCCCCTCAAGAAACAGTTAACCTCGCCAAGGAAGAAAAGATTGCTTTGATTTCTTCTCCGTTTGGAATGTTTGAACTGTGTGGCCGGCTTTACCAGGCGGGCTTGGCCAGCCTGGAGCAACCTGTTACAGACGGCCCCAGCGAGATGGAATAATTTTTAGAGGCATTCATGAGCTCCGAGGAATCCCGCAAGAACATTCTGGTCGACGATAGTGTGGCAGAAAATATCACACGCGTAGAAGAACTGGCCTACGAGCTTAAGATTCGCGAGGTAATGGAGCGCAATGTTCGAACGCTGGATTCGGAGTTGAAGATGCAGAGTGCAGCTGATCTTTTCCGCCAGCAGCGTATTTCAGGCGCTCCCGTAACAAAAAATGGTGAACTCATCGGCATTTTGAGCATCGAGGATGTCATTCGTTGTCTGGTAGCTAACGACATGGATGCCCCGGTAACTCGTTATATGACTTCCAAAGTTCGCACCATCATGGCGACTGATCCCGTTGTAGAGGCTCTCAAGTTTTTTGTCAACACTGGTGTAGGTCGCCTCCCTGTTCTCGATGAAAAAGGCAACATGGAAGGCATTATCACAAAGGGGGATCTGACAAGCGGTTTGTTGTTTGCCTTACAACGCAGTATTCAGGAAGAAGAATTAAAAACCTATCGCGCCAGCCATTTGTTCGAGGACATCACATCCAATCGCACCAGCCTGATTTTGCGGTATGTGATTCAACCCCGCGATTTCACCCATGGAGGGACAGCTTCCAGTAACATCAAACGGGCCTTACTGCGTATGGGCGCCAGCCCACAGATTGCCCGGCGCTGCGGCATTGCAGCTTACGAAGCGGAAATGAACCTGATTATTCATACCACCAATGGCGGAAACATGCGGGTGGAAATAGAACCACATAAAATCGCTCTGGATGTTTTTGATTACGGCCCAGGGATACCAGATATTGAGTCTGCAATGAAACCCGGATATTCGACTGCAACAGACTCGATCCGAGAACTGGGTTTTGGGGCGGGCATGGGATTGGTAAATATTGCCCGTTGTGTCGATTCTATGAAGTTGGAATCAGTTGTAGGGAAAGGCACACGATTAAAAATGACAATCCTTCTCGAATCCGAAACAGTCGGAGAAGGGTATGCCGGAAAAAAGGAGGTGAGTTGACAATTATGACCCTGGATCAGATTATTAATAGCCTGGGACTGACCGTGCTAACTGATTTGAAAGATTTCAAATCTCTTACGCCAAGTTATGGATACACTTCTGACCTGTTGAGTTGTGTCATGTCGGGAGCAAAAAACCAGGGAGTTTGGGTTACATTACAAGCGCACAATAATATTGTTGCTGTGGCTGCACTGCTCGAACTGGCTGCTGTAATTATCACCGAGGGGGCAATGCCCGATGAGACAACTGTTGCCAAAGCAAATGAGCAAGGAATAACCTTGTTGTCCACTGAAAAGGCCTCTTTCTATATAGCTGGCAAACTGTGGGAAATGGGACTCCGGGACGTCTGAACACCGTGAACAGACTTGCTCCTGAGGAGGGTATTTGGTGAGGACTTATCGCGCCGATCTGCATGTGCATACGGTGCTTTCACCCTGCGCCCAAATTGAGATGATCCCGCCCCTTATTGTTCGAGAAGCGCTGGAATTTGGCATCCAGCTTATCGCGATCACAGATCACAATACCACAAAGAATATTGCCGCAGTTCAAAAAGCGGCGGCTGGTACAGAATTGGTCGTTTTGCCGGGTATGGAATTACAAACGCGGGAAGAAGTTCACGTTTTATGTCTTTTTGATACATTGGAACAAACTCAAGACTTTCAGAAGGAAGTAGATATCGCTCTGCCCGTAATCCCAAACCGCCCAGATTATTTTGGCGAACAATTTGTAGTGGATGAAACCGGTGATTTTATTGAAAGTGAAGACCGCCTGCTGCTCACATCAACCAAATTAAGCCTCCGACAAGCCTGGGAGAAAGTGGAACAACTCGGGGGGTTATTTATCCCCGCCCATGTTAATCGAAAAACATTCGGCCTGTTGGAAAATCTGGGCTTGGTGCCGGACGATTTTCCAATCCTGACATTAGAAATCTCGCGCCATATTACTCCGGCAAAAGCAGTGGTAGAGTTTCCCCAACTAAAAGGATATCCCCTCATCCAAAATGGTGATGTCCACGGTCTGGATGAGTTTCTAGGGTCAAATGAATATTTTCTGGCAAATGCCACCACAGAGGAGCTACGGAAAGCAATCCAAGGGAAGGAAAATCGTTCTTTTACATACAATATCTAAAAAATTATTTTTTTCGTGATAATTTTCACGATAACCTTCATGAGAATACATGACATTTGATAGTGGTTGAATTAAGGTTTATTTGTTAGACTGCTAACAACCAGGACAAATAATCGTACTAATTTTATCAAAATTGACAAGAGGCACAGCAATGTTGAAGTTTTTAGAGACTATTCCGGCTACCGATCCCCTCGCGAAACCGGAACAAAGGCAGATCATTGATCAAATTTTGGAGGAGAACAAGGATATCCCCGGTGGATTAATGGTGATCTTAAATGAATTGCAAAATCGTATAGGGTTCATTTCCCTTGCCATGCAACAGTATGTATCCCATAAAATGCGCATCCCCACCAGCACAGTTCACGGCGTTGTTTCCTTCTATTCTTTCTTTACCACAACGCCACGTGGCCGCCATACAGTCAAATTCTGCATGGGAACAGCTTGCTATGTTGGCGGAGTGCCACAGCTTATAGAGAAAGCCAAACAAACTCTTGGCGTTGATCCTGGACAAACCACGCCCGATGGAAATGTTACGATTGAACTCTGCCGCTGTGTCGGTGCATGCAGCCAGGCGCCTGTCGTCGTAGTGGATGAAGAAGTCCATGGCCGGGTGCGTCCAAATAAATTCCCTCAAATCTTGCGCGCCGTCCTGGATCAGGGAAAACAAACTTCTGAGCAACAAGCTTGAGAGAACTGACATTACACCTACTGGATATTGCCGAAAATAGCATCTCCGCAGGTGCGAAGAACATTAACATTGAAGTTGAGGAAGAGATCCCCTCGGATTGTTTGCGGTTTTCCGTCCAAGATGACGGAAAAGGGATGGATGCGGCAATGGCGGAAGCCATTACCAACCCGTTCGTTACAAGCAGAACAACAAGAAAGGTTGGTTTGGGAATTCCTCTTTTGAAGGCTGCTGCAGAAGCGTGTTGCGGCTCCTTAACAATCGAGTCTGCTCCAGGAAAAGGCGCCCGCGTAGAGGCCATATTCAAAAGAAGTCACATAGACCGTATGCCGCTTGGCGATCTGGCAGATACAGTCATGACTCTGGTGATTGGTTCTCCCGAAATTCATTGGCGCTTTCTTTACCAGGTGAACGAAAAAGCGTTTGAGTTTGACGATCAACCCATCAAAGAACAACTGGAGGGTGTTCCGCTGAGTGAACCTGCGGTACTGCACTTTATCCGTGAGTATATCGAAGAAGGAATAGCTGAGATAAAACCGGCTGTTGAATATTGAAATCAAGCAATTAATTTTTTGGAGAGTGCGAAATGAACAAAGTTAAATCTCTGGAAGATCTAAAACGTATTCGTGAAGAGGCTTTACAGAAACGTGATGCAAAGACCATAAGCGGTCAAAAACAGGTCATCGTTGGTATGGGCACGGTGGGAATTGCTGCAGGTGCGCGCGAGACCCTTAAAGCGATCCTCAATTTCATTGAAAGCGAAAACTTAAATGAGATTGTAGTTCGCCAAACAGGCAATATTGGGTGGGACTCCTATGAGCCGATTGTCCAGGTTGTGATTGGCGAGGCAGAAAAAGTCACTTATGGCAAAGTAACACCGGAAGTTGCCATGAAAATCATGAAAGAACATGTCGTTGCTGGAAATATCGTTAAAGAATATGCAATTGAAGCCTAGATTTTTTGCTTTGATGTTCTTAATCGAAAAAAGCATGTCAGCATATTCAGTTGAAAGGTGAAATATGGCGTTCTATCGTTCTCATATATTGGTATCCGTAGATCCTAAATGTCTTCAAAAGGGCTCTCACGAAATTCTGGATTCTTTACAGGATGAATTGGTATCTCATGGCCTGGTGGATGAGGTACAAGTTCTGGAGACTTCCCGCATTGGTGATCCCGACGTAGACGGTCCGGATCTGATCGTCTATCCAGAAGGGGTGCACTATGCCAACCTCTCAGTGGATGATATTCCATTTCTCGTGGAAGAGCACTTTCTAAAAGGCCGTATCGTAGAAAAATTGAAAGCGCGTGAACATGTCCTGTCCGACGAAGAGCTTGGTGCGCCCAAATCAAAGGAAGTGCGGGTTGTACTGCGTAATTGCGGCAAGATTGACCCCAACAACATTGAGGAGTACATCGCCGAAGATGGGTACATGGCGTTGGCGAAAGTATTGACAGAGATGTCTCCCGAAACTGTGATTGACACTGTGATGCAGTCCGGTTTACGCGGCCGCGGCGGCGCTGGCTTTCTGGCGGCACAAAAATGGAAATTTGCTCGCCAGTCGCCAGGAGAGATCAAGTATGTTGGCTGTAATGCCGATGAGGGCGACCCGGGGGCCTTTATGAACCGCCGTGTTTTGGAAAGTGATCCGCACTCGGTCATAGAGGGTATGGCGATTGCAGCTTATGCGATTGGTGCAGAGCACGGTTATATATATTGCCGCGCCGAATATCCGCTGGCGGTAAAGACGCTCAACATCGCCATCATGCAAGCCCGCGAATTTGGCTTTCTAGGCAAAAATATTATGGGAACAGGTTTCACTTTTGACCTTGAAGTTCGCATGGGTGCCGGCGCATTTGTGTGCGGCGAAGAAACTGCATTAATGAGCTCAATCGAAGGGAAACGTGGTGAACCCCGGCCGCGCCCGCCCTTCCCTGCTGTTAAAGGTTTGTGGCAAAAACCAACCAACATCAACAATGTCGAAACATACGCAAATGTGCCTCAAATCGTTTTGAAAGGCCCGGAATGGTTCGCCGCCATGGGTACTGAAAAAAGCAAAGGTACGAAAACCTTTGCAATGGCAGGCGATGTAAAAAACACCGGCTTGATTGAAGTTCCTTTCGGTATTACACTGCGCGAGATCGTCTATGATATCGGCGGCGGAATCAAAGATGATAAGGACTTGAAGGCTGTTCAGACAGGCGGTCCCATGGGTGGCTTCATCCCCATACAGTATCTAGACTTGCCCGTTGACTACGAAGCACTTGCATCTGTTGGCTCCATCATGGGGTCAGGCGGTATGATCATCATTGATGAAGATACCTGCATGGTGGATATGGCAAGGTTCTTCATGGAATTTACGCAGGATGAAAGCTGTGGAAAATGCGTTCCTTGCCGCGTGGGTACCCGCCGATTACTGGAAATTTTGACCAGAATTTGTGAAGGCAAAGGGCAAGAGGGCGATATTGAGCAACTCGAAAATTTGAGCCAAGAAATCCGGGCAGACAGCTTGTGTGGTCTTGGTCAGGGCGCACCTAATCCCGTCCTAACTTCTATCAAATATTTCCGGGAAGAATACGAAGCCCACATCCGTGAAAAACGCTGTCCGGCAAAAGTCTGTCGTGCACTGATCTCTTATGAAATTCTGGAGGGTCCGTGCACAGGGTGTACAGTTTGTGCCCGCAACTGCCCGGTTAATGCAATCAGTGGCGAACGCCGCCAAACTCACTTGATTGACCCAGACATCTGCATTTGCTGTGGCATTTGCATGCAAGTGTGTAACTTCAATGCTATCCGTATTAATTAAACAAAAGATGTCTTCAGAGTAGCTGAACTGTCAGAGAAATGGAAAATAAATCGGAGGAGGAATATGGCAAATCAACCCTCGAACGGAAATAATCTGTTGGAGACCGTACGAACTGCTGTAGAGATACACGGCGACAATCGTGAAGAATTGATTCCTATTCTCAACGACATTAACCGCACCCTGGGTTACCTGCCCAAAGAAGCCCTCGAAGAAGTCAGCAGACTTGTAAAAGTGCCCAAAAGCCAGCTATTCGCGGTGACAACTTTTTACAAGATGCTTTCCACCCAACAGCGCGGACGTCATGTGATCCAGTTCTGTGAAAGCGCGCC
>JADLFQ010000009.1 GCA_020845515.1 Anaerolineaceae bacterium
TCAACTTTTGGTAAAATGAGCTTCAGGCGCATTGTAGGTGTGCCTCTTTGTTCTCAGGATGTGAGGCGGTCGGCTAACTGCCTCACATCCATTTTAACTGCCTTTTTACCAGCTTTGGAACGATCACGGTTTTATTACATGATTTTAGAAATGTAAATTGAGTATCTCAAAACGTACTTACTTCAAATCTGTAATTGGGCTATATTGCTATCCATCGCGATCCAACTTCCCCATTCCCCTTAATACTTTTTCAGGAGTTAAAGGGAATTGATCAAACCATATCCCGGTTGCTGAGTGTAAGGCCGCGGTGATGGCAGGCGCCAACGCCATAATAGATACTTCTCCTACACCACGCGCTCCCCAGGGGCCATGCGGATCAGGATATTCGAGCATTAAGGTCGTGATTTCATCCGGAATATCCAATATTGTGGGAATGAGATAAGTTGACATATTGGGGGTAACTACCCGGCCATCTTTTTCTATAAAGTTTTCCAGAGTTGAGTATCCATATCCCTGGATCAAGCCACCTTCAATTTGTCCTTGTACAATTTTGGGGTTGATTGGTTTTCCCACGTCTTCTGCGCAAATTATTCTGGGAATATGAATTTGTCCGGTTTCTGTATCTACCTCAACTTCTGCTATAAGGGCTACATACGCATAAGAAATATTCGGGTCGCAATGCCCAGTTTTTGGATCAGGCGCAGTAGTAGGAGGGCCGACGTATTTATGCGCTACAATGGCTGGACGCTCTTCGTCCTGCCATTTTTCCAGTACCAGTTTAGCTGCTTCTAGAATTGCGTTTCCAGCTATAAATGTCATTCTTGATGCTGATACGCTGCCTGAGTCTAAAGACGTTAGAGTATCTGATGGGATTAGTTGAATTTTCTCTAAGGGAAGATTCAATGCTTCCGCTGCCATCTGTGAAATCACGGTGTGGATCCCTTGCCCAACATCGGCTGCTGCATGAAAAATCAAAGCTTTTTCAATCTGCTCACCGCCCTGTAGTTCGATGGTGACCCCACAGAATTCATGGAACCCGAATGAAAAACCTACATTCTTATGCGCACAAGCCAGGCCTATTCCCCGCTTTATATGAGGTTTGCCAGAGACGGGTAAAGTAGAATATTTTTTGGGTTGCCAGCCAGTGTCGGCATTTTCCCAGCCGCCGGCTATTGCGCATTGCTCGACAACTTGTGCAATACTGCAACCCGGCGGAAACGGGGCACCAGTCGTCTGCAAATCGCCGTCCCGAGCCAGGTTAAGCATCCGAAATTTTACTGGATCCATGCCTAATTTTTCGGCCAGCTTGTTCATCTGACTCTCGGCAACAAAAGTGCCCTGAGGGCCGCCAAATCCCCGGAAGGCGGCTTTCGGCACGTTATTTGTGTAAACAATATAAACATCAATTTTTGCATTTGGGACAACATAAGGGCCCGTACAACTTAGCAGGGAATTGGAAGCCACCATTGAAGATGTGAAGGCATAAGCTCCACCGTCCGCCACCAGTTTTGCTTCGGCTGCGACAAGCTTGCCTGCATGGGTGGCGCCCCATTTCGCATGAATATGATAGGGGTGCCGCTTTCCGTGACTTAAGATTGACTCTTCACGCGATAGCGAGATTTTAACAGGACGTCTGATACCACGCTGGGACAGCCGCCACACTGCCAATGCCAGGATTATCTGCACCGAAACATCCTCGCGTCCCCCAAATGCCCCCCCAATTGCCTCCGGGTAAATTACACGGACTTTATCCTCTGGCAATCCTAGTGCATGGCAGATTTGCTTCCTATCGTGGTGGGGCCATTGGCCGGCAACATATTGAGTGACGACACCATTCTCATCTATAAAAGCAACACCCCCTTCGGTTTCCAAAAAAATGTGTTCTTGAGCGGGGGTCTGATACTCAGATTCAATGATGACATCTGCCTCTCTGAAGGCTTTGTCTGTATCACCCGTCCGAATAAAATGATGCAAAAGAATATTGCTGTCAAGGTCAGGGTGAATTAATGTAGTACCTGGTTCCATGGCTTTGAATGGGTCGTCATAGAAAGGGAGAGGTTCATAATCGACCTTGATGCGGCCTAAAGCCTCCGTGGCAATTTCTTTTGTTTCGGCAACAACCAAGGCTATTTTATCTCCGATAAAACGTGTTCGGTCTGCGAATGGCTTTGTAGAACCAGAGCCACATAAAACGGGCTGATCGTTAATGGAAAAGCCAAATTCGTTAACTGGCACATCCTTCGCAGTAAATACCCCCAGTACCCCAGGGAGTTGTTCTGCTTCTGAAGTATCGATGTGGCGAATGATCGCATGAGGATGCTTTGAGAATAACACCTTCATATAAGCCTGGTTGGGCAGGTTAATATCTGAAGTGAAAACAGGCTCCCCGCACACCTTTTTTGCAGCATTCATTTGATTGATTGGAATATTGATAGCCATATCCGCCTCCGCAAGAATCAGAAGATCTGTTTAATAGCCTTTTAAAGTTGAGGGAGAGCAATTACCTAGATGTAAGAACTCTGGCATTATTATCAAATTTATTATATGGGGCTCATGCATCTCTTGTCAAGAGCGTTTGAAGATGAATCGCGGTATTCAATAGGAAACTTCAGAAAATTCGTACTTGACAAACGTTTTTCTGTGATATATAATTTTTTAAATGTAAGATGTCAGAATACTTACCCTAAAGTTTTGCCCATCCCCAAACTCATGCAAGGAAAAACACAAGGAGGAAAGAATGTCAAAGAGAACGCTATATTTGAGCCTACTGGTTGTATTTATGTACTCGGTGATCGGCTGCGCACCACAGGCCGCACCTGCTTCGACGCCGACCACCACCGGCGAGAAGCCTGCTGCTATAGAAGCTTCCACCTCACCAACCAAAGCCCCTGAGATGGCGGCGGATACCCCGGAAGCGTCCGATGAACCTATATTGATCGGCTTCGCTTATGTTGGTCCCGTATCAGATGGCGGTTGGACAATGACCCATGATGATGCTCGCAAGGCATTGGAAGAAGCCTTTCCCGGGAAAGTCAGAACATCTTATATTGAAAATATGCCCTATTCCGAAGAGGCAAGCCGAACTCTTGAACAATTCATCGCCGATGGCGCAAAAATGATCTTTATTAACTCCGAGTATGCAGATTTTGTGACCAAAGTTGCCGAAAAGCATCCCGATGTTATTTTTTTGGAGTGCAATGGGCACGTAAGTAGCAATAATCGGATCTGGTACTATGTCAACCATTGGGATCCCACCTATCTCATTGGTATGGCAGCGGGATTGATGACAAAAACAAACAAACTGGGATACATTGGTTCGTTTCCCGTGTCCTCTGTTTATGCTTCGGCAAATGCGTTTCAAATGGGCGCCCAGTCTGTCAATCCAGATGTGACCACTAGCGTTGTGCTTATTGATTCCTGGTTCGATCCCGCAGCTGCCAATCAAGCAGCTAATGCTCTCATCGATGATGGCGCAGATTTCGTTATGGATATTATGGACGAGACTGCCGCGCTCCAGGTGGAAGAAAAACGGGGCGTCTGGGCGGCAACATGGAACACAGACCAGCGGAAAGCTGCTCCTACCAAATATGTGAGTTCCGTCTCCCTCGATTGGAAAGAATTTTATAAAACTGAAGTCGAAGCGTTTCTCGATGGTACTTGGAAAGGGAATCGTTTTGCTCTTTTGCCCATCGGTCAAGGCGTTGATCGAGACGCATGGGGGCCAAACGTGCCCGCCGATGTTCAGGAAAAAGTGGATGCAGTTCGCGAGAAAATGATAAACGATGGATTTAATCCTTTTGTAGGACCCATCAAAGATACAAAAGGAAAAGTTCGTATTGAAGACGGCGTGATGATGACGCCTGAAGAATTGTTCCGTTGGGATTGGGCCGTGGAAGGTGTTAGCGGTCTTCCTGAAAATTAGTTTTCACGCCGAATTAGCCTAAAGCTCAGGAGGGCGCTGTCCATTCTAACAGCGTCCTCCTTACAAAAAAGGGGAGGAGATCTGATAATGGCGTTACCCTCAACTGGAGAAATGACTGGGACTGAGAAATCTGTGTCTGCAGAAAGAGATGATTTGTCGGTTGAAATGTACGGGATCTGGAAACGTTTTCCAGGTGTGATTGCAAATCAAGACGTTAATCTTGATCTCAGAGTTGGCGAAGTGCATTCATTATTAGGGGAGAATGGCGCTGGCAAATCAACGCTTATGCACATCCTTTCGGGTATTTATCGTCCTGATGCTGGAACAATCAAAATAGCTGGGAAAACGGTAGATTTCCGCTCGCCTGCACAAGCAATCGAGGCGGGTATTGGGATGGTGCACCAACACTTCAAGTTGGTAGAGACCATGACAGTGGCGGAGAATATTCATTTGGGATGGAATGAAACTCCTAGAAATATTTCTGGAGATATTCTGGCACGGCGTACAGAAAAACTCTCTCAGGAATTCGGCTTGTACGTCGACCCAAATACTAAGATATGGCAGCTTTCTACGGGCGAGCAACAGCGAGTCGAAATTCTTCGGGTACTTGCACGCGGCGCTAAAGTATTAATTCTGGATGAGCCCACCTCGGTGCTTACACCTGCAGAAGCTGAAGAATTGTTTAAGGGGGTAAGAACACTGGCAGCAGGCGGTCGTACAGTGGTTTTAATCAGCCATAAATTGGAAGAAGTGATGGCTGTCTCGGACCGCATCACTGTATTGAGAAATGGTAAAGTCGTAGCACGTCGTATGAAACAGGAGTGCGATCAAAATACTCTGGCTACCCTGCTCATTGGCCAGGAAATGGTTTCACGGCTTCAGCGCAATGAAAGGCCTTTTGGTAAACCTGTCCTTGAAATTTCGAATCTAAGTGCTCTAAATGATAGAGGGCTTCCAGCACTTCTTGAATTAAACATGGTCCTTCGAGAGGGTGAGATTCTGGGCATTGCCGGCGTATCAGGGAATGGGCAGGTAGAGCTGGGGGAGGTAATCACGTGCTTGCGTCCTGTCCAGAAAGGTGTTATTCGGATCGAGGGCAAAGACCTAACAGGGAAAACGCCAGCCCATTCTGTAGAAGCTGGGGTAGGGCATATTCCTGAAGACCGCGTCAATGTTGGTCTTGCGGCAGCGCTTTCTGTGGCAGACAATGCCATTTTGAGAGAATACAAATCCAAAGAGATTGCTCGCGGTATAGTCATTAATTCCAGAGAGGCTTTTCTCTTTGCAAAAAAACTTGTTGAACAAGCAAATGTACGCGTTCCTAACACCCGGGTGTTGGTTCGTCATCTTTCGGGAGGAAACCAGCAAAGATTGTTGGCTAATAGAGAAATCCGAATAGCAACCCATGTGCTGATAGCTGTGCATCCTACTCAAGGTCTTGATATTGGCGCCACCGAGGTATTGCGTAATTTATTGATAAAATATCGAAATGAAGGCGGAGCTGTCCTCTTAATCTCAGAAGATCTGGATGAAATCTTGGTGATGTCCGATCGTATCGCAGTTATGTATAACGGTCGTATCACAGGTGAATTCAATGCTGATCAGGCAGATCGTTCTCAAATAGGGCTGTTAATGGGAGGCGGTAAAACATCTGCAAGCCTTTCAGCGAGTTTTGTGAAGGAACAGCCATGAAAAATTTTTCCGTTTTCTCTTTTAATTTCCCCTGGAAAATCCAACGTCGGCAAAGCGTTCCTGTCTGGTTAAATGTTTTGGTTCGCCTCCTAGCCGTCCTTTTGGCGTTCCTGGTTGTTGGTTTTTTTCTTAAGCTCGGGGGGATAAACCTTTTCAGTTTGCTACAAAAGGCATTTAAACAGATATTGGGTAATTTTTATGGCGTGCAACAGGCAATTATCCTCGCAACTCCATTGTTGATGACGGGACTTTCTGTTGCCCTGTGTATGCGCATGTCTCTTTGGAATATTGGAGCGGAAGGGCAATTCTTGATAGGGGCGTTCATGGCCACGGGCGTTGCTTTGAACTTCAATGGCCCATTGCCTGTGATGTTGGTTATCATTTTCCTGGCGGGTGCGCTCGGCGGGCTTCTGTGGACCCTTGTACCGGCTCTTGTTCGCACCTTTTGGAATGTGAATGAAATTATTACTACGCTTCTACTAAATTTTGTTGCCGTGTTCTTGGTTAATTATTTCGCGATTGGACCATGGCGGGACAAAACGGCGCCAACCTTATCGGCAACGCCTCGTTTGCCATACGAATTGCCTACTTTTGGAGATACCTATCTGCATATTGGGATCATCATCCCAATTATTGCTGCCATCTTATTGGCTCTGGCTTTTAAAAGCACAAAATTGGGATATGAAATAAGAATTATTGGCACCAATAGACGTGTAGCCGAGTTTGCTGGAATGCCGGTGAGGGAAAGAATGCTGCTTGTGATGTTGTTATCGGGCGCCATAGCAGGGATTGGCGGCATGATCGAAGTTACCGGAACTGTTCATCGCCTCTCTGGCCTTTTATCCAACAACTATGGTTTTCTGGGGATTATTGTTGCCGCTCTGGCAAATGGTTCCCCGATTGCCGTAATATTTACGAGTATTCTCTTGGCGCTCTTGCTTAATGCCGGCATTGTCTTGCAGGCTCAGGGACTTTCGGTAAACACTGTTATTGCGATTAATGGGGTGATCTTAATTTTTGCTGCAATCGGCGAGTCGATTACACATTATCACTTGGTAAGGATAGAGGTACCCCAGAAAAGTGTTGAAGCGAACGCTCAAGTTTTAGAGAGTGAATGTCCTGGTCTTCCCGAAAAGCAGGTGCAGTATATAAAAACGGAGAGTGGAAAATGAACAGCGTTCTCATGGGAGTATTGGTTTCAGCAATTTCTGCTGGGACTGTCATTATCCTTGCTGCTCTGGGGGAGTTGCTTGCCGAACGTAGTGGTGTTCAAAATCTTGGCTTAGAGGGCATTATTGCAATGGGAGCTGTAACGGCAATTTTGGCTGAGAGCAGGATTGCCCCCAATCCGTATATTGGTTTATTGATAGCCATCTTGGTCGGTTTAATTTTAGGCGCCGTATTTGCCTTTGCTACGGTAACATTTAAAGCAAACCAGGTTTTATGTGGTTTGGGAATGGCTTTCCTTGGGAATGGATTGTCAGCCAAGTTGGGAACTTCGATATCAGGTTTGCCTGCTCCGTCAACTTTTGAAACGATACGAATCCCTTTGCTGGCAGAAATTCCGTTTATTGGCAACCTATTGTTCAACCAGAGCCTTCTGGTTTATCTGGCTTATTTTGTTTTCCCTCCCCTTGTATATTTCCTGCTTTACCAAACCCGCCATGGAATGCACGTGCGGGCTGTTGGAGACAATCCGGCGACTGCCGATGTTTGCGGTATACCCGTAAATAAGATACGGTTTATTTACACGTGTGTTGGCGGAGCATTTGCTGGCATGAGCGGTGCATACATTACCCTGGCTTATACGCCATCATGGGTTGAGGGGATAGCAGGAGGGCGTGGCTGGATTGCCATCGCGCTTGTAATCTTTGGCGCCTGGAAACCATTGCCAGTTGTTTTCGGCGCTTTGCTATTTGGAGGTGTAACCTCATTGGGATTTGTGGGGCAGTTGCAGGATTGGGCAATCCCCTCGGCCTATTTATCCATGTTGCCTTATCTTTCTACAATCGCTTTGATGATCTTCCCCGTCCTTCTTAAGGGAAAGAATTTACGCAGGATTAGTGCAAGCCCGGCTGGGTTAGGGCAACCGTATTTGCGTGAAGGCTAGAAGTGATAAGTTTGCCGGGAAATTTTATAACACATTTCAGAAAGGAGAATTCCAGAATGAATACAAAAAATACCGCAGCTTCCTACGCTCAAGTAAAACGATCGTTGGAGGAGTTACGCAAAGATGTAACAGCGCTTGTGCCTAATGATAATTATCCCCATGATCGTTACATCATCCCTGCCCTGGAAGAAGCGCTGGGAGCAGCCGAGCAAGGAAATTTTGGAGTTGGCGCTGTATTAGTGGACCCTTCTGGCGATATGATCGTACGCGGCCATAATCATGTTTTTTATCCCCATTTTCGCAGCGATATTCATGCAGAAATGGATGTAATGACCAAATTTGAAGAAAGCAATAAAAGCACGAATTCCTTGAAGGACTACTCGTTATTTACTTCATTAGAACCTTGCCCGATGTGCCTTACCAGGTTAATTACTTCAGGAATTAATAAGGTGTACCATGCGGCCGAGGACGTAGAATCCGGGATGGTAAGCCACTTGAAACAATTGACTCCCATTTGGGTAGGATTAGCGCAAGAACAGGAGTTTGAAATGGCACGTTGCTCCCCGGCGCTTAAAGAACTTGCTCTCGAAATTTTTCTTTTTACTGCGACTGAGAATACAAAAAAACTGCAAGAACGTCGCCGATAGAGATTTAATTGTTATAAAAGTTGAATGGAGACTCGTATGTGGCAAAACTATTTAACGCCTTACTCATTACCAGAAGCTTTGGAATTGAAATCGAAACATCAAACTAATGCACGCCTTGTAGCCGGTGCGACGGATCTGATCGTCGAATTAGAACATAACATCAATCCTGTAGAGACCCTCATTGATATCACCCATTTACCGGATCTCGATAAAATCTGGCTGGATGATCAAAAACAAGTTCATATTGGTCCTCTTGTTACGCACAATCAGGTAGTTGCATCAAAGCTGTGTCGCGATTTTGCCTTCCCACTGGTGAAAGCATGTTGGAATGTAGGCTCTCCTCAAATCCGCAATCGGGGCACTGTCGCCGGTAATCTGGTTACCGCTTCGCCGGCCAATGACACCATCACCCCGCTGTGGGCTTTAGACGCTTTAATAAAATTGGAAAGTATGCATGGATCACGAATCGTTACCTTTCCAGAATTTTTTACCGGAGTAAAGAAGACAGCGATCCAGCCGGATGAAATGATCACCGATATCTTCTTTCCGGCGATGAGCCAGGGTTTTCGGGGGACCTTCCTGAAACTTGGATTGCGAAAAGCTCTGGCAATATCGGTGGTGGATGTTGCTGTTGTGCTTAAAATAGATGGGAAATCTGTGTCTGAGGCCAGGATTGCTCTTGGCAGCGTTGCGCCTACCATCATCCGGGTTGCAAGCGCAGAAAACTTCCTGATTGGGAAACAATTGACCAGCGAGGTCCTTCATCATGCCGGTGAGTTGGCGGCACAGGCTATTAATCCTATCAGTGATATCCGCGGCTCATCCACATATCGTCGTTATATGACCGGCGTATTGGTACGCAATGCCCTCAAGGAACTTGCAGAGGGCGTAGAACGCGAATCCATTCCAGCCCGCCCCGTTATGCTGTGGGGAAAAACGAACGGTAAGATCTCGCGCAATGGAGAAGAAAAACAAGTTGTTCATTCTAAAACAAATAATCAGCCGATTGTTACAACGATTAACGGCTTGAAAAGAACCGTAACCGGGGCAAATCATAAAACCCTTCTCCAAATGTTGCGAGAAGATATGGGATTGACAGGAGGAAAAGAAGGGTGCGCTGAAGGGGAATGTGGGGCCTGTACAGTCTTGATGGATGGCATTGCTGTTCTTGGTTGCATGACACCGGCTCCCCAAGCGCACGGGCGCCAAATCACCACCATCGAAAGCGTGGCGCAAGGAGATCAACTCCACCCAATTCAGAAATCTTTTGTCGATTGGGGCGCGGTTCAATGCGGTTACTGTATTCCCGGTTTTATTATGAGCGGGGTAGCTTTGGTTGATGAACTTGAGCATCCGGATCGCGAGGATATCAAACAAGCGTTTAGTGGGAACCTTTGCCGCTGTACTGGCTATTATCCCATCATTAAAGCTATGGAAGATGCTGTTCGGACTGGAGAAGAATAATGGCTTATCAAATCATTGGGAAGTCGATCCAGCAACTGGATACAAAAGAAAAAGTAACCGGTCAGACGCTTTATTCGGATGATCTTGCATACGAAAATATGGTATGGCTTTCCACGGTGTTTGCCAGGCGTGCTCATGCCCGCATCCTCAACATAGATGTCGCTGAAGCTCAGGCAGTTCCTGGTGTTTTGGGCATCCTGACAGCAAAAGATGTACCGGTTAACGAGTATGGACAGCAAAAAAACGACCAAGCCGTGCTTTGTGGGCCAGGCTCCCCTTCTGGCAAGGAAGGAGCGGACGTTGTTCGATTTATAGGCGACCATGTGGCGCTGGTTATTGCTGAGAATCAGGAGATCGCGGAAAAGGCGCGCGCTCTTATCAAAATTGACTACGAAGACCTTCCATTGGTTGAGGATCCTGAGTTTGCCATGTCTGGTAAGGCTTATCAGCTCCATACCGATACACCGAACAATATTTTTGAGCAGGTTCATATTCGAAAAGGAGATGTTGAGGCGGCATGGGCGGAGTGTGATGTCATTGTTGAGGGGACTTATAAAACTCCCTTCCAAGAACATGCCTTTCTCCAAACCGAGGCAGGAGTAGCTTTTATCGATGAGGAAGAAAGAATCACAGTCCATGCGGCGGGGCAATGGGCATGGGATGACAGACATGAGATCGCGCATGCTTTGGATCTTCCTGAAGAGAAAGTAAGAGTGGTATATGACGCCATTGGCGGCGCTTTTGGGGGAAAAGAGGATGTCAGCGTGCAGATTATTCTCGCCCTGGCAGTTTACTGGCTTGACAAACGAGGCATTCGCCGTCCGGTAAAAACAATTTGGTCTCGCGAAGAATCGACCATAGGACATTGCAAGCGGCATCCTATTATCATCAGAGCAAAATGGGGCGCGAAAGCCGACGGCAGATTGGTGGCAGCCGAGGTAAATCTCATTGCTGATGGGGGAGCCTATATGTCCACCAGCAATAAGGTACTCAAGAATGCGAGCATCACCGTGACGGGTCCCTATGAATTTCCACATGCCAAAGTAGATTCTTATGCCGTTTATACGAACAATCTTTTTTCTGGTGCGTTTCGGGGATTTGGAGCGCCTCAGGGAGCACAGGTTGCGGAAATGCAAATGAACAAGCTGGCCGTAAAGCTTGGGATGGATGCGGTCGAGATTCGTTTAAAGAATGTGCTGGACGAGAAAAAGCTTCTTACTGTTGGAACCACCATCCCTGGAGGTGTGAGCCTGGACAAGGTGATCCTGAAAACTGCCTCGGCAGGGAATTGGGAGCCAGGCGTTGCGCCTCGCCCCAAGCAAGCCAGCAAGGAGTTGCCGCATATCGTCTCTGGACAGGGTTTCGCAGTTGGCTTCAAGAATGTTGGTTTCAGCTATGATTTTCATGACAATGCCTGGGCATTGGTTGAGTTATATGGAACTTCAGAAATCAAAAAAGCAATCGTTCGGATCGATGGGTCTGATCTGGGTCAGGGGCATCACACAGTCATGGCGCAAATTGCCGCCGAAGCCTTGGGCGTAGGGCTGGATATCATTGAGTTAAAGGTTGCGGATACGGCGCAGGTAAATCATACCGCAGGATGCGCCGCAGCGTCCCGCCTGACTTTTATGTCTGGAAATGCAGTGATCGACGCAGCAAAGGAAGCTCTAAACAAATGGCGGAATGAAGAACGGCCTGCTACCGCAGAGGTAAAATGGGTGGCTCCAAAGACAACCACCTTTGATGAAAAGACAGGGTACTGCATGCCCAATTTTGCTTATGGTTATGTTGCCCAGATGGTCAATCTTACCGTCAATACCGAAACAGGCCAGGTGGAAGTCGCGAGAGTTGTTTGCGCGGATGATGTGGGTAAGGCAATTAACCCGGAATTGATTAAAGGCCAGATTGAAGGGGGAATTGTTCAGGCGCATGGGTATGTGCTTATGGAAGATTTTCGATTGGAACAAGGACAGGTTCTTACTCCCGATTTAACTACGTACCGCATACCTGGAATTTATGATGTTCCCGACCGGATCGATACCATCCTTGTTGAAGAACCACATCCTCTAGGACCTTATGGTGTACGCGGTGTTGGAGAGATGCCATTGCTACCTTATGCCCCAGCAGTTATTGCAGCAGTCTATGACGCTACAGGGATTTGGTTCGATGAGTTTCCACTAACGCCCGAAAGAGTTCTTAGGGGGTTGGGCAAGTTAGATTAATATAGCCTTCAGACTATTGTCATTCTAATCAACATAGCCCCTGAACCTTTTCGGTACGGGGGACGTAATTATTAGGAGGTGAGGCCGAAAAATACACTCTTATGAATGGTTCCCTAATTATTCTATTTATCCCACCTGCTTAGGAGAAGAAAATGAAAAAAACACTGGTAATGACCTTGGCGTTTGTAATGGTTTTGGCGCTTGCGCTGACGGCCTGCCAACCCCAGACGGTTGTCCAAACCGTTGAGGTTGAGAAGACCGTTGTTGTCGAGAAAGAAGTTGAAAAAACCGTCGTGGTGGAAGTGGAAAAACCGGCCGAGCCGATGGAAGAAGCCCCCATGGTGGCCCCCGGCGAGCTGCGGATTGCCTTACTGCTCGACGGCCCGATCAACGATCAGGGCTGGAACCAGGGCGCATATGACGGCCTGGCGGCTGTAAAGACCAAATACCTGGCGGACACCGCCTACAGCGAGAGCGTGGCTCGCGCGGATATGGAAGCCGCATTTACCGACTACGCGGCGCGTGGCTATAACGCCATCTTCGCGCACGGCTTCGAGTTCAGCGACGCGGCTGAAAAAGCGGCCGCCCAATTCCCGGATACCCTCTTTGTGGTGACGCACGGCAAATCCGGACTAAGCGGCGACAATATCGCCACCATCCAATATGAAGAAGAACAGATCGGTTTCCTGCTAGGCGTACTGGCCGGACAGATGACCAAAAGCAACAAGATTGCCGCGATCGGCGGGTACGAAATTCCTCCCATCGCCGTCCCCTTCAAAGCCTTTGAAGTCGGCGCGAAGGAAGTCAACCCGGATGTGAACGTCAGCATTTTGTGGATTGACTCCTGGACGGACATCGCCAAGATGAAGGAAGCTGCCAACGCGGCCATTGCGACCGGCACGGATCTGGTCTTTCCTATAGCTTCTGCTGCCAGCGCGGGGGGTCTGTACGCGGCCGAGGAAAGCGGCGTATGGGGTATCGGCTACAGCGGCGACCAGTACGTCTTCGCCCCCACTGTTACCCTTTCCAGCGGCATCGTGGATACAGGTTTGTCCATCGAACTGGTCGTGGATGAGATCGTCAACGGCACCTTCACCCATAAAGACTACTGGTACGGTGTTAAGGACAATGTCCTGCGCCTGGCGCCGTATCACAACACGGCAGATAAAATCCCTCAGGAAGTGAAAGACTCTGTGGACGAGTGGACGCAGAAGATCCTCTCCGGGGAATACGAAGTCCCCATTAAAATAGATTTCTAGTACAATATGTTCAAAACCATCCCCCGCAGTTGGTGAGCTTTACTGAAGCGCTGGCGGCGGGGGAATTTTGCCGATTTATAGGAATTCCCGTGGCGGAGGAGAGAGGTGCGGTTCGATGACAACGGATAAAATTCCACTCCTGGAGATGCGGGAAATCACCAAACGCTTCCCTGGGATTTTGGCAAACGATCATATCAATTTCAGCGTGTATGCAGGCGAAATTCATTCCCTGTTGGGTGAGAACGGCGCTGGAAAATCAACCCTGATGAACATTCTCTACGGGCTGGTCGCGCCTGACAGCGGCAAGGTGTTCGTTCGCGGCAAAGAAGTACGCATTCATTCCCCGCTGGACGCCATTGATAAAGGCATTGGCATGGTACATCAGCATTTTATGCTGGTGGATCGCTTGAGTGTGGTGGAGAATGTGGTTATCGGCACCAAGCCCCCCGGATACCCGGCCTTCCGCAAAGAAGCGGCTGTCAAACGCATCTCTCAACTGATTGAGGAATACGGTTTCGATATTGATGCGCTCATGCCGGTGCATTTACTCTCGGTGGGGCAGCAACAGCGGGTGGAAATCATCAAGGCGCTTTATCGCGGCGCAGACCTGCTCATCCTGGATGAACCGACTGCCGTACTGACCCCGCCAGAGGTGGTTGATCTGTTTCGGCTTTTGCGAAACTTGCGCCAGGCCGGGCATGGCATTATTTTTATCAGCCATAAACTGAACGAGACGCTCGAAAACAGCGACCAGATCACCGTCATTCGCCAGGGTAAAGTGGTCAATACGGTGCTGCCGCAGAATATTGATCGGGCCGGGCTCGCCAGCCTGATGGTCGGCCGGGATGTGCTCTTTGACCTGCCTCACCCACCGTATAGCGGGAAGCAGCACGCCGTGCTCAATATCCAGAACCTCAAGGTGCTCGATGATCGCAAGATCGAAGCGGTGAAGGATATTTCAATTGAGGTGTGTAACGGCGAAGTCTTTGGCATTGCCGGGGTGGATGGCAATGGTCAGAGCGAGTTGGTTGAAGCCCTCACCGGGCTGCGCCAGGGGACAGGCGGAAAAATTATGCTCGGCGGAGTCGAAATTACCGGTAAAAGCCCAGGTGAAATTCTGGCGCAGGGGGTTGCCCATATCCCGGAGGACCGCCAGGTGCGCGGGCTGGTGATGGGCTTTCGTGTGGATGAAAACCTGATCCTGCATGACTATGGCCGGCCGCCGTTTACGCGGCGGGGCTTGTTGCAGCACAAGGAAATTTATCGCTGGGCGCGCCAGCGGGCGCAAGATTTTGATATCCGCCCGCCCGAACCGCGCTTGCAGGCGCGGCAGCTCTCTGGCGGCAACCAGCAAAAGGTGGTGTTGGCGCGTGAACTGACTAAAAACCCGCGCCTGATTATCGCCGTCCCGCCTACGCGCGGGCTGGATGTGGGCGCGACCGAGTATGTTCACCGTGCACTGTTGGATGCGCGGGCGAACGGCGCGGCGGTGCTGCTGGTTTCCACCGAGTTGGAGGAAGTGCTCTCGTTGAGCGATACGGTGGCTGTGATGTATGAGGGCAGAATTGTCGGGACTATGCAGCGCGATGAGATTGATATTACCCGGATCGGCTTGCTGATGGGAGGAGGACACGTTGATTGAGAATGCAGATGCTGCAAAACCTGAACCCAAACCTGCGCTAAAAAATAAGACAGCGCTCTCCAGCGGTCTTTCCAGCGTGCTGCTTCCGCTGGCGGCCATTCTGCTCGCCATGCTGGTGGGCAGTATCCCGATTGCGATTGCGGGCGTCAACCCCTTGGATGCTTACCGCGAGCTCTTCATCGGCGCGGTTGGCAGTAAGTTCGGTATCTCCGAGACGATTGTCAAATCTGCGCCGCTAATTCTGGCCGGGCTGGGTTTTGCCTTTGCGGCGCGCTGCGGCCTGTTCAATATCGGTGGTGAAGGGCAGATCTACATCGGCGCACTCGGCACAGTGTTGGTTGGCCTTACCGTTCACGGCCTCACCCCATGGATTGCCATGCCGCTTGCCATTCTCGCGGGCGGTTTGTTTGGCAGTTTGTGGGCGGCTATTCCTGGCGCTTTAAAAGCCCGTTTTGGCATCAGCGAAGTGATCACCACAATCATGTTCAACTATATCGGCATTAACGTGGTCGCCTACCTGATCCGTGGCCCGCTGGTGGAGCCGCCGGGGCACTTCCCCGAGACAGCAGAGCTGGCGAAAGCCACATGGTATCCAATGCTGTTTGGCAGCCGTGTTCATTTTGGTTTTATCGTGGCGCTGCTCTTTGCCGCCCTGATGTATGTCGTCCTCTGGCACACTCCGCTGGGTTATCAGGTGCGCGCAGTAGGGATGAACCCTTCTGCTGCCGAGTATGCCGGTATCAAGGTCAAACGCAGTATGATCGCCGCCATGATGATCAGCGGCGCGCTGGCTGGTCTGGCTGGGACGAATGAAATGCTGGGCATTCAGCACCGTCTGATCGAGGCTTTTTCGCCGGGATATGGCTTTGACGCCATTGCAGTCGCCCTGCTTGGGCAAAACCACCCGCTGGGTATTGTCCTTTCTGGTTTGTTGTTCAGCGGGTTGCGCGCCGGCGCGGGTGCAATGCAGCGTGCCGTCGGCATCCCCGATGCGATCGTGCGCACCTTGCAAGGGCTGGTGGTTTTGTTTGTCATCGCCAGTGCCATGCTGCCGCAGTTTATCGCGCGGATGCGCTCTTCGAGGCAGGAGAAATAATATGGAAGTACTCTTCACCTCCGATTTTCTGATCAATTTATTCTCGGCAGGCGTACGGCTGGCAGCCCCCTTGTTAATGGCCGCGCTGGGAGAGATTATCGCCGAGCGCAGCGGTCTGCTGAACATCGGCATTGAAGGAGCCATCCTGCTGGGAGCGCTCTTCGCGGTCTTTGGCTCGGATTTCAGCGGCAGCCCGTGGGTGGGAGCGCTTTCCGCCATCCTCACCGGCGCGGCGCTGGGGCTGGTGTTTGCCTTTATCACCGTTACGCTGGGGGGCGACCAGGTGGTAACCGGCACAGCCATTAACATCCTGGCGCTGGGGTTGAGCACGTATCTCTTCCGTCTGGCATACGGGCTGGAAGGTTTTTCTCATGAGGTTGAATTTTTTAGACCGCTGGCTATTCCGCTTTTATCAGAGATTCCCTTCATCGGGCCAATTTTCTTCAAGCAGTCGTTTTTGGTCTATCTGGCTTTCATCTTCGTGCCGGTTGTTGCCTATTATCTCTTCCGTACGATGTGGGGGCTTTCTTTGCGGGCAGCCGGCGACCATCCGCGTGCCGCGGATACGATGGGAATCAATGTTGCCCGCACGCGTTATGTTGCGGTAACCATTGGCGGTATGCTGGCCGGTCTGGCTGGTTCGATCCTGACGCTCTCACATCTCAACATCTTTGTGGAGAACATCTCTGCGGGGCGCGGTTTCATCGCACTGGCAGCGGTGGTGTTCGGACAGTGGAACCCGGCCGGAGCGATGTTCTCGGCGCTGCTCTTCGGCATTGCAGATGCCCTCCAACTGCGCCTGCAGACGATTAGCAATGTGCTGCCTTACCAGCTTTTGGCGACCATTCCCTACATCCTGACTGTGCTGGCTTTGGTCGGCGTGGTGGGGCGGGCATACCCGCCGAAAGCATTGGGCAAACCATATCTGCGGGAAGAGCGCGGTTCGTAAGAGGTGAGGGTACGAAGCGTAAAGGACACTGCCCTGTTCTGAATCCTTTCAATACACTTTAAGGTATGTGACATTTTACACAATTGACTTTTGGATATTAAGACTTTATACTAGCAAAAGTAATAGATCAAGTTCCTTCGGGGCAGGGTGAGGAGGGTTTTCCCTCCAATTCCCGATCGGTGGTAAAAACCCACGAGCGCGCCCGCGCGCAGGACCCGGTGTAATTCCGGGGTCGACGGTACAGTCCGGATAGAAGAAGGATGCGTTTATTTAAACGATAACCCTGCCCCGGATTTGCGCGTATTCCGGGGTTTTTCTTTTTCCGGCGCGCTTGAAAGGCAAAAAATGCAAACGGCTCAAAAAATCAGCCCGTGCGATAAAGCCAAATCCGCACCAGCGACCGGGCATATACGCTTCCTGCAATTCCTCAACCGTCATGGCCGCTGGGTGGTTGTATTCTCGCTGTTTCTGGCGCTGGCAGCCTGGGAGGCGGCCGCGCGCCTGTGGAACTTTCCTGCCTTTATCCTCCCCCGTCCGGCACAGGTGGCGCAGCGTTTTTTGCGCGCCCTGTTGGATGGTTCATTGATCCGCAACAGCGCTTTTACTTTGTTGGAGGTACTGTTGGGGCTGCTGATCGGCAGCCTGGCAGCAACCGTGCTGGGGTACTTTCTGGCGCGCTCCCATCTGTTAGACCGGTTGCTCTCGCCTTATCTGGTCGCCAGCCAGGCCATCCCGATCGTTGCCATTGCACCGCTGCTGGTGATCTGGTTTGGGTCGGGTATTTTTTCAAAAATTCTGATCTGCAGCCTGATCGTCTTCTTTCCGGTGCTGGTTAACACCATCGTGGGGCTGCGCGCTGTTCCGGAAAATCTGCGTGACCTGATGCGTTCGCTGCGCGCCACGCGCTGGCAGATGCTGTGCTACTTGGAACTGCCGGCTGCTTTGCCGGTCCTGCTCGGCGGTCTGCGCATCGGCGCGACGCTCTCGGTGATCGGAGCGGTGGTGGGCGAGCTTGTCGGCTCGGATATTGGGCTGGGTTTTCTGGTAAACGTGGCGCGCGGCCAGTATGATACCGCGCTGGTGTTTGTGGCTGTCTTCACCCTGATTGCCATGGCACTCTCACTTTACGGGTTGGTCGTCTTGCTGGAAAAACGCCTGCTCGCCTGGCAAAATTGTTCCGGAGGCTATTAGCTCTCCGGTTGAAAAATGTTTGGTACGGAGGAACGATGAAACTCAACCGATTCGCCGCCCTGGCGATACTTCTTTTCTTTTTAACGTCTTGTACTTCACAATCACCCGCTGCCAGCCCGACCCCCGGGCTGATCAGCGTCACCCTGCCGGTGGGATACATCCCCAACGTGCAATTTGCTCCGCTGTATGTCGCCATGGAAAAAGGCTACTACCAACAGGCTGGAATTGACCTGAAGATTGATTACAGCTTTGAGACTGACGCCATGGCGCTGGTGGGCGCCAATCAGCTCCAGTTTGCGATCGTCTCTGGCGAGCAGGTGCTGCTGGCACGCGGCCAGGGTCTCCCGGTGGTCTATGTCATGGCATGGTATAACAAATTCCCGGTCGGCGTCACCGCGCTGAAAGATCAGGGCATTCAAACCCCCGCTGACCTGAAAGGCAAACGTGTGGGCGTGCCGGTGCTTTCCGGCGCCAGTTATATCGGCTTCCGCGCCCTGCTTGAGGCGGGCGGGCTGCAGGAAAGCGACCTGAAAGTGGATACGACTGGCTTCAATCAGGTGGAAGCGCTGGTTTCCGGTCAGGAGGATGCCGTGGTAACCTATCTTGCCAATGAGCCTAATGTTCTCGCTGCACAGGGGTATGCGGTCAACAGCCTTAAGGTCTCCGATTACACCACACTCGTCTCCAACGGGTTGTTGACGAATGAGAAGACCATCCAGGAGAACCCGGAATTGGTGCGCCGTATGGTGCGGGCGACCCTGCAAGGCTTGGCGGACGCCGCAGCCGACCCGGATGAGGCTTATGAGATCAGTAAAAAATATGTGGAAAACCTGGCGCAAGCCGATCAGGAAATGCAGCGCAGCGTGCTTACCTCTTCCATTGATATGTGGCAGCTCGACCCTCTCGGCTTTTCGGACCCCGCCGGATGGGAGAATATGCAGGAACTCTTGCTGAAGATGGGGCTCATCTCGCAGCCGTTGGATTTGACCAAAGCCTATACGAACGAATTTTTGCCCACAAAATAATGACGATCCCTCCCACCGCCCTGCAAGTGCGCAACCTGACGATGACCTTCGATCCTGAGGAGGACGAACTCGTCGCGGTACAAGACCTTTCCTTCTCGGTAGCGGTGCAGGAGTTCGTTTGCGTGCTGGGGCCTTCGGGCAGCGGCAAGAGTACACTGCTGCGTGTGCTGGCGGGTTTGCTGCAGCCCACCGCTGGCGATGTCGTCTTCCCCGCTCAGCGCAATAACGGGCGCCCGCCATGCATTGGCTATGTCTTCCAGCAAGCCAACCTGATGCCCTGGCGCAGCGTGCTTGAGAACATCACACTGCCCCTTGAACTGCAAGGCACTGCCCAGGAAGAAGCCGTGCGCAAAGCGGAAGAACTGGTCACGTTGGTGGGGCTGCAAGGCTTTGAGAACAGCTGGCCGCGGGACCTTTCCGGCGGCATGGCACAGCGCGTCGCACTGGCGAGGGCGCTCATCCAGGACCCGGATCTGCTGCTGCTGGATGAACCTTTCGGCTCACTGGACGCGCTGACCCGCGAGCTTATGGGTGCAGAGCTGCTGCGCATCTGGCAGGCGCGGCGCAAAACCGTATTGATGGTCACGCATTCGATCTCCGAAGCCTTGTTGCTCTCCGACCGGGTGTTGGTCTTTACGCCGCGTCCCGGGCGTGTTCGTTTGGATATGAAAGTGGATCTGCCCCGCCCGCGCCAGGAGGATATCCGCTACACCCCGCGCTTTACAGAGCTCGCGAAGCAATTGCGCCGGGCAATTGGGTAAGATCTCTGTCTGGTATCTTACCTTATTCCCAAACCAGAACCCCTTGCGGATTGCTTATCTCTCTCAGAACGCTGTAGGGAACCAATACGTTGATAAAACCAGCCGCATACGGCGCCACCTCATACGGATCGAATGTGATCTGCAGCCCGTCCGGCGTCAGATTCCAGTTGCGGTAATTCTCGGCTTTGGGCAGTGCGCCCTCAGGAAAGAGAAACCACTCCTCACCGGTCAGGTCTTTAATGGCATAGTCTGAAAGCAGTTTCAAGTAATCTGCACCTGGTTGAAACAGGTCGCCCAGCGTCAGCACTTTCTGGTTGCGCACATCATAGTTCAATGCCGCTGAATAATGCGCCGGGTGCGCCGCGCCGCGATAGTATTCGTCAATCTGGTAATATACGCTGACCACACCGGGGGTGTTCTGCAGTACGGTGTAATTCATATTTACACTGCTGTAGGAAGTCAGGTTGGGATCATCTATTGGAGGATAGGTTTCCAGGTTTCCCTTAAAAGCATTGACGACCCGCTCGGCGATGGCTTGGCTGGCTTGGTTGAATACTTCCGCCCCGGCAATGACCGGATAATTGACCTCGATCGTGTACTTGGGGTCTTCCCCCGCACCTTCCAGTTTCTTCTTCTCTATCGTCGCTGCGGCAGCCGTTGGCGCTTCCAGGGTCGCGCTCTGCTCAATCTCAGTACTTGCAGGCCGTGTCTCCGGAATGGCAGACGCCGCGGCGGATGGCGTTTCTGTCGGTGAACTTCCCCCTCTTGAAGTGAACAGGCAGGCTGGCAGAATGAGCGCCCCTGCAAGTAGTATCATCATGACCCGGTTATTTACACGCTTGGAATGCATACCTCCACCTTCTTTTCCGGTTTTCTCTTGGCCGGTAACAATAAACGGTGTGCCGCCGCTGTTCGTCTGCGTCGTCTTGGACCATTATTGTCCTACCACCCCAACAGGATATTTTCGACCAGCAGGCGGGGGTTGATGTTGGCGTCGAGCTTTGCTGCGCCGTCTTCCAACGCGGCGGCGGCAGCCGCAGCCCTGGAAAATTCCACCCCGCGCGCCAGCGCCTCAATTTCTTCGGAAAGCGCCAGGTTCACCAGCGGGATATCTGTTCCGGCGGCAGAGAGCATCACATCGCGCCAGACCGAAGACCAAACCTCCAGCATCCAGCGCAGGCGCGCCCGGTCTTTGGCGCGCTCTTCCACATAGGCGAAGCGCGCCCGGCGGCTGTATGTCAGCAGGCGAAAGACGTCAGCCGCCAGCTCCAGGCGGGCTTCCAACAGCTCTGGGTCGGTGTGCAGGCGCACCGCCAGCCCCAACCTGCCGCCGGAGAGGTGGGCAAGCTGACGGGCTTCTTCCAGCGGGACGTGCCAGTTTTGTACCAGTGCTTTCTCCAGTTTTTCCAGCGGCATCGGGCGTAACCGCAGTGTTTCGCAGCGTGAGACGATAGTGGGCAGCAGGCTCTCGGCGTCGCTTGCAGTCAATAAAAGAACCGCCCGTTTGGGTGCTTCTTCCAGCGTCTTGAGCAGGGCGTTCTGAGCGTTAAGGGTGGCCTCTTCAAAGCGCAAAACCAACCCCACCCGCCAGCGGGCTTCGTAAGGGGTCAGGGAGAGTGCGTGCTCCAGCGCCCGTACCTGATCAATCAACAAGCTGCCGCCGGTTTTCTCGGCCTGCACAACAATCAGGTCGGGGTGCTGCATTTTTTCGGTTTGTACGCAGGCACGGCAGCGGCCACAGTATGCACCGGGTTGAGGCGGCTGGGTGCAGTTGAGTGCCTGCGCAAAACGCAGCGCCAGCGTCCGCCTGCCTACGCCGGCTGGCCCGGTCAGCAGGTAAGCGTGGCGCGCCTGCTTGTGCGCGATGTTCTGTTGCAGCAGGCGGGCAGCCCATTCATGCCCCAGTATTTTCCAATCCATGTCCAGCATTGTAGCAGGGGTTCCGATTTTGGACAATATCTGCTTTATTAAACCTTCTGCGTTGACACCCTTTCCCCCGAACGGTACAATTCACCCCATGCAAAATTTGCTTTCCAAACTCAACCCCCAGCAGCGCCAGGCGGTTACTGCAGGGCTGGGGCAAAACCTTGTGCTGGCTGGACCCGGCTCCGGTAAAACCCGCGTCCTCACCCAGCGCATTGCCTACCTCATCCACACAATGGGGGTGCGCCCTTCCAATATCCTGGCAGTCACCTTCACCAACAAGGCGGCGCGCGAGATGTCGGCGCGGGTGGAAGGCGCATTAGGGCAGAGCGTAGGCGGGCTATGGCTGGGCACTTTCCATGCTGTTTGCGCCCGTCTCTTGCGGCGCGAGGCAGCCCACCGGCTGCCGTTTGATGCCAACTTCGTGATCATGGACAGCGATGACCAGGAGGCGATCGTCAAGCGCGCCGTCAAAGACCTCAACCTGGACGAAAAACTGTACCGCCCTGGCAGTATCCATGCCGCAATCTCCAACGCCAAGAACAGCTTGCTGCTGCCCGATGATTTCGCCGCGCAGACCTACCGCGATGAGGTGGTCAAGCGCATATACCAGCGCTATCAGCAGATGCTGCAAAACAGCAACGCGGTGGATTTTGATGATCTGCTGCTCTGGGCTGTGCGCCTGCTGGAAGAGAACCCGGCGGTGCGTGAGAGCTACGCCGGGCGCTTTGAGCATGTGCTGGTGGATGAGTTTCAGGATACCAACATGGCGCAGTACCAGCTTTTGGGACTGCTCTCATCCTGTCATCACAACCTTTTTGTGGTGGGCGACGAAGACCAGTCCATCTATCGTTGGCGCGGCGCGGATTACCGCAATATCCTGCGGTTTGAAAAAGATTTCCCTGAAGCCAGAAAGATTTTGCTGGAGCAGAATTATCGCTCCACCCAGACGGTGCTGGACGCCGCCCGTGCGGTGATTGACCGCAACCAATACCGCACACCCAAGCACTTGTTTTCGGAGCGCGGGCGCGGCGACCGGATTGTGGTCTATGAAGCTGCGGACGATCACGCTGAAGCCGCCTATGTGGTCAACACAATCGTGCAGGCGCTGGGAGCGCAAAAGGGGTGCAGTGGCGGCGATTTTGCCATCATGTACCGCACCAATGCCCAGTCGCGCCTGCTGGAGGAAGCCTTTCTACGCGCCGGATTGCCCTACCGCCTGGTTGGGGCGCAGCGTTTCTACGGCCGGCGTGAAATCAAGGATATGATCTCGTTCCTGCGTGTGGTGCACAACCCCGCCGATGAGGTCAGCGTGGGGCGGGTGATTAACCTGCCGCCGCGCGGCATCGGTGACAAGACGATCATCGCTCTGCAACTGGCGGCGCGCCGGAACAATATCAGCCCTGGCGAAGTGTTGCTCGATTTAGGGCGCGCCGGCGAAGACTCAACTTGCTGGAAGGACTTTAACGGACGGAGCGCCAGCCTGCTGGCTGATTTTGGCGCCATGCTGGTGGGGTGGCGCGCCGCGGCTGCCGGACTGCCGCTGCCGGCGCTGTTCGACCGCATCCTGGCGGAGGTGGGCTACCGCGCCTACCTGGACGACCGCAGCGAAGAGGGCATTGACCGCTGGGAAAACGTGGAGGAACTGCGCAAGCTGGCTTATGAATACCAGGAGCGCGGCCTGGGTGCGTTTTTGGAGGACCTGGCGCTGGTCTCCGATCAGGACACGATTCGAGAAGACTTCGATGCGCCCACGCTGCTCACGCTGCACGCCGCCAAAGGGCTGGAATTCAAGCAAGTATTTATTGTAGGATTGGATGAGGGCTTGCTTCCCCACAGCCGCTCGCGTGACGATCCGGAGGAAATGGCGGAGGAGCGCCGTCTGTTTTATGTCGGTCTGACGCGGGCGCGCGACTGGGTTTACCTGGTGCGCGCCAATCAGCGCACCACCTATGGATCGTACGAGTACAGTGAGGAATCGCGCTTTCTGGCGGATATCCCTGACGAATTGTTGAACAAACAGGGGGTAAGAACCCACCGCTACGCGGCCCCAAGCTGGGAACAGTTCGGGCGGACGCAAACCGCCCCGCGCTGGGAGAGCGCCCGCGCGAGTCTGCCGGAGGTTAAACCGGTTCCGGAGGCGCGTTACCGGCCAACACAGCGCGTCCGTCATCCAAGCTGGGGTGAGGGCATTGTGCTGGAAAGCCGCATTCAAGACGGCGAAGAGACGCTGGATGTGGAGTTTGAGAGCGTGGGGTTCAAGCGCCTCATCGCCTCTCTTGCAAAGCTGGAGGTTGTAGGGTAAGCCTGGATGCAGCAACTCGGCGCCTCAGGCGCACTTTATTGACAGCCCGCCTCTCCTGCGGTATGCTTAGCCCGCGTCCGGGTGGGACCGGCGCGGCGGAAACCCCCGAACCCCGTCAGATCCGAGAGGAAGCAGCGGTAAGGAGGCCATTCCGGGCGCCGCCGGGCAACCTGCCCGGGCGCATTTCACATTGCACTTCGTAAACCCATCCTTCCCCTCTCAGGCGAATCCCCGCATGGAAAACCCCCCTATTTGTAATTACGAAGGCTCCGACTACCAGACCTCCTTTTGGGAGACAGGCGGGCGCGCCTATGAAGACGCGGCAGAAGACGTTGCCCTGCGCCGCCTGCTGCCGCCTGGCGGCAAGCTGATGCTGGAGCTGGGCGCGGGTGCTGGCCGAAACACCCCGCGCTATCATGGGTTTGAGCAAGTCGTCCTGGTGGATTTCTCGCGCACGCAGTTGGAGCAAGCCCGTGAACGGTTGGGGGAAGATGCACGTTACCGCTATGTTGCTGCAGATGTGTACCATTTGCCGTTTGTAGCAGGGCTTTTTGATGGCGCCACGATGATCCGCACGCTGCACCACATGGCAGAGCCGCGCCTGGCGCTGGAGCAGACGCGCCGCGTCTTGCAGAGCGGGGCAGCCTTTATCTTGGAATATGCCAACAAGCAAAACTTGAAAGCAATTTTGCGCTACACCCTGCGGCGGCAGAACTGGAACCCATTTTCACCTGAGCCGGTGGAGTTCGCCGCGCTCAATTACGATTTCCACCCGTCCACTGTGCGCGCCTGGCTGCGGATGAGCGGCTTCTCCGTGCGCCGCCAACTGACCGTGTCGCACTACCGCATCGGTCTGCTTAAAAAAATTGTTCCGCTGCGCTTGCTGATCTGGATGGATTCGATCGCCCAATTGAGCGGCAACCTGTGGCAGCTCAGCCCTAGTGTGTTTACACTCAACTGTGCCATAGGAGAGACCCCACCCGCCCAGGCGGACACCTTTTTTGCCTGCCCGGCTTGTGCTTCCCCCTTGCAAGATACCCCGCCCGAACTGGTCTGTCCGTCGTGTGGCAGAGCCTACCCGGTGCAGGGCGGCATCTATGATTTTCGCCTCAAAGGCGGCTAAATTTTTTCCATTACCCAGAAGTGAGAAAGTCCAAAAACGCGCAGCGGCGTCTTTTCCAGCGCGTGCAAGACCGCCCGCAGCGCTTTTCCAATGACAGGCCGCCGGGCGATGATGTTATCATAGGCGCCGAAGATCACCGTGCGCGAGATCACCCGCAGCGGCAAGCCGGCAAACAGCCGCTCCAGATCGCCGCGGGTGTAGATGTTGACATGCGGCGCCAGGCGGTCGCGCCAGCGGCGCGGCAGGTAGTTGACCAGCGGGATGTTGCCAAAGCGGTACCGCCCCTTCCAATAAATGCCGTGCGTCTCAAAAGGGTAACCGCGGTTGGGGCAAAACAACACCAGCCTGCCCCCCGGCCGCAGCGCGCGCGCCATCTCTTGGATTGATTGGCGGTCATCCTGCACGTGTTCCAACACCTCATGACTCAGGAGGAAGTCAAAACTGCCCGCAGGAAAGGGCAGGCGCTCTCCGGCAGCATTAAGCACAGCAGGGGTTTTGAGGCGGGCTTCAACAGCGCGCTCCAGTTCGATATCCAGCCCGACAGCCAGCGAAGCTGTTTCCGCGAGGCGCTGCAGGTAAGCGCCCACGCCGCAGCCATCCACCAGCACAACGCCGGTTGTGCGGTCGCCCGCCGCTTCCCGGATCAACTCCAGGCGGCGTTCCTGGCCTGCCCGCCAGACGTAAGAGGGTTCCCCCCGCAAGGCAGCATTTTTCGAGTAGGTATTTTCCATGAAGTAAGTGCGATTTCCTGGGGTGTGCCCGGTGTAGCTTAAAGAGTGTTGCGCCGCGGGTTTCAGGCTCTTTTGATCAACGGCACCCACACCATGACGGTGGTGCCTGCGCCTTTTTCTGAAGTGATTTCCACATCGCCGCTGACGTTGCGCGCCCGCGTCTGCATGTTGGAAAGCCCGTGCCCCAGCGTAAGCCGGGTGCTCTCAACATCAAAACCGCGTCCGTCGTCGGTCACCTCCAACAGCGCCCGATTTTCTGTTGTCCATACGGTTACAGCAACGTGGCTGGCACGGGCATGTTTGGCAATATTGGCCAGAGTCTCCTGACAGATGTGAAAGAGCGCGATGGAGTGAATATCACCGAGTTCCGCAAGCTCATCCTTTGGACCCTGCAGGGTTACCTCCACGTTGGTGTTGGCGCGGAACTCGCTTACCAGCCGGTAAATACCCTGCATCAAATTATCGCCATAAAGCTGGCGCGGGCTCAAATCCAGGATGTAGGCACGGATATCACGGATGGCGCTGTCCAGGCCTTGAATAGCTTGCTCAATACGTTCGGAAGCCCGGTCGCCATCTTCCTTGAGCAGCAAGCGGGCGTGTTTCAGCGTCAAACCGACGGCGTAAATGGACTGGATGATGCCGTCATGCAGATCCATCCCGATGCGCTCGCGCTCCTCCAGTACAGCCAGGCGGCGCTGCTGGGTGCTCAAGTGTATATTTTCAATAATTGTCCCGATCCATGAGCTGATTGAGGTGAGAAACTGAAATTGCAAGTCATCGAAGGGCTGCAAATGGTTGGTTGCTACGCACAAAACGCCCATCATGGTGCTGTGTCCTGGCAGGGGAAAACAGGCTATTTGCTGCAAATCACTTTTTTTGATGGATTCCTGCAGTTCGTTTTTATTCTGTGAAGGCAGCATCAAGACACTGGGCTGCCCGCTTTGGGCAACCCCGCCAACTATGCCCTCCCCGACTTCAAAGCTGTTCTGTTTCCATAAGGCTCCGTAATTTTTACTGCAGTGGTGCACCAGTTGAAGGATGGGGCTGTCGCCCTGTCGCAAATACACCTCACCGACTTCGATATCCAGATAGTCCATCACCTGGGTGAGGGATTGATCAATCACCTGGTCAATTTCTGAAGAGGAGGTTGCTGTAACCGCCAGATCGTTGAGGAGAGCCAGGTTTTCGGTGCGCTTGTTAAGCATACGCTCGTGTTCCACAAGCTGCGTGTACAGGCGTGCGTTTGCAATTGCCGCCGCGGCGTAAGCTGCCAGTGTCTCGATGACTTGTTGATCTTGCTCTGTAAAGGCGGGCGCGCCAATCTTGTCAGTCAGGTAAATTTGTCCATAGATGGTTTCGCCCAGCCGGATCGGAATGCCGAGAAAGGAGTGTGCTGGAGAGTGGTCGGGTGGAAAGCCGGCGCTGTGCGAGTCTCCCGAAATATCAGGGGTGCGGATGGCTTTGGTGGAGTGCATCAGCGCATCGCTTAAATCCAGGTTGCGCGGCGGATGGCCGCCCCTGACGGGCTCTTTGCTGTTCAGTCCAACGGTGATGAACTGCGCCAGGTTTCCGTACTCATCCAATATACCGACCGTTGCATGGCGCGCCGCGGCTTGTTCACAAGCCCGAGACGCCAGGCGTTCGAGCAGCGTCTCAATGGAAATCTCCTTAACAAGCTCCAGGCTGGTCTCATGCAGAGCCGCCAAGCGTTCTTCCAATTCCTCGCACGATAAGAAAGTGTCATCCATTCTATATGTATTTTACTCGGAATTGCCTAATTTATGCAAATTGCACAGAGCCAGCGGCCCGGTCATAAGCGTATTCAAATCAGAGGATGTGCCATTGTAACCAGCAATCTGCCCCGGGTGGTGCCAGAAAGCACTTCTGAAGTACTGGCCGGGCTCGGGCTTGCCAGGGGATAAAGCGATTGTGCTTGTTTTTATCTGTACTCCAATGAATGCCTGTTCAACAGATGGTCACTCTGCCGTCCCGCACCGCCCCCCCCTCCGGATTGAGGCCGGCATGGGGCAGGATTTGCTCCAACAGGAGCTCGCGGATAAAGATGCCCGTATCCAGGGCTTGCGCCTCTTTTGGCTCAAAAATGAGCAAGGGAAGCTGAGAAGCGACCAGCTTCTCCCAATTGCGCGCCATCATCCGAAAAGAATTGGCGCAGGCAATCAGGTAACTGCTATCCAGGGATTGCGCAAGTGGAACCCCCCTCACAAAGATTTCCTCGGCTGTAACTTGCGCGCGCAGAGGGGAGCGCCGGATGCGATACCGAATTTCTTTACTGAAGTGTTGAAAACCTCGCTCTACATGGGGCTCGCCTGGCAGGTCAATCCTGCGGGCATTATCCTGAATTAGGGCCAGCAATTCTTTGCCGGTTAAGGTAAAGAGAACCAGTGTATCCACATAAGGCAGCAGCCGCAGCCAGTCCCCATAGGTCAAATCCTTGCCAACCGGCAGTTCGCCCTGAAAGCTGCCGTCATCCATCATTGTCAGGTCTACCGCAAACCCGTGCGCCCGGCTGCGGGTGACGATACCGTCGGTGACAAAATTATGCAAAGCCGACTCGGCGCAAGCGGCGCAGCCCAGATAGGGTTTGGCTTTTATCTCCTGACTGTTCATCACCGTGCCAAGCTTCTTTTCATAGCGAGGGCGGAGTTGCTCAACCAGAGGCGCGATCTCATTCTTCTCGAGAGAATAATCCGCCGGCTGGTCGGCTGTAAATATCAGACCTGCTTTGGTGAGTGTAGGCGCCGGCGTTAAAACAAACTCCACTTCACCCAAATAGCGCCCCTTGCTGCCCGCCTGAACAATCGGAATACCGTTCACAATATTTTTCTGTTCCAGCCCTCCTTCGTTTAGGGGGTCGTGGGTGTGTCCGCCTGCGATCAAATCCACACTGCCATAAGGCAGCCCTTGGGCTAATTCCACATCCCCCGCCAGGGCGGTTGGCGCGGAGCTGGAATTCAAGTTTCGCCCCAGGTGGCTCAAAATAATAACTACCTCACTTAACGAGCGCACAATAGGGAGCAGGCGGCTGACTACCGGCCGCGGGTCAACCAGCTCGTAGGCTGAATCCGGACGGCTGCGATTTTCTGCCGGGGTGGTCAAACCGATGATTCCAACGCGCACACCTTTGAGGATAAAAATTGCCGCCGGAAAGCACAGCCCTTCCAGTTGGGGAGTGGGACGAATGTTGGCTGAGAGAACCGGGAAACCGGCATCACGGCGAATGGCGTGTGCAAGGGTGTTCAACCCCAGATCAAATTCGTGATTGCCCAGGGTTGTCGCGTCCACCCCCACCTTTGTATAAAGATGATAGCCGGCATGTACCTGATAACTTTCCGGACCCGTGTAAACCAGCAGGTCAAAGGGAGAGCCAATCAGATCATCACCGGCGGATAGAACCAACACGCCTGCAGAAGGGTCTCCCTGGCAATCAGATCGAGCTTGCTGAATGCGCGTCGCCATCCGCGAGAAAATCGGAAAGTTTTCCCCTCTCCCTGTGTGCAAGATGCGCCCGTGCAGGTCGTTGAAGTGCAATACTTTCAATCGAAAAGGCGCTTGATATTGCCAGGCTGCTGGAAAATGCAGTTCCTCTGGAACCTCAAGGCTGAGAGGCCCGCGCGTTGCATCTCCCTTCAGCAAAAAAACCAGCGCGTCCGATGATGAGCCTGGTTTTTTTGCGCTGCGCACAAGCTGCAATTGGGATGAGCGATTGTTATCCTTCTCCATGCTTCTTAGCCGATCGTGTCCATCATTTTCGGCGTGATTTCATTGATTAAGGGTTCTCCAGTAAAAAAGCGGCGCAATTCTTCCACCGCCAAAACGCTGAGGTGGCTGCAATCGGTGATGCAGCCTGCCAGGTGTGGCAGAACAACAACGTTTTTCAAAGAACGCAGCGGGCTGTCGGAGGCAGGGGGCTCGGGTTCGGTTACGTCCAGATAGGCAAACAGGCGCCCTTTCTGCAATTCCGATACCAATGCAGGTTCATCAATCAGCCCTCCCCGGGCGGTGTTGATCAAAATGCAATTTTCTTTCATCATTTTCAGCAATTCTGCATTTAAAATTTTTCTTGTGCCTGGCAAGAGCGGAGCATGCAGAGAGATGATATCGGCTTCACGCGCCATTTCCTCCAGGGTGATTTTCCTCGTACCAAGTTTTGATGCCTCCTCTTGTGAAACATAGGGGTCATACAACAAAATGTCGGCATCAAAACCTTTAAGCAACTGAATTACATGCCTTCCAACCTGGCTGGCTCCGATAATGCCCACCTTCGTTTGATGCAACTCCCGAGGAGGCCAATACGGACTATCTCGCCATCCTCCGGAGCGCACATGCTGCGCCAAAGGTACGATATTTTTAATTCCAATAATCATCAGTCCGAGCGTGGTTTCAGCCACGTCTCTGGCCAGCGCGGGTCGGGCGGAGAATACTTTGATTCCTTTGTCCCATAGCGCTCGAGAGGTGATACCCTTAACACTGCCCCCAAGATGTACCAACGCCTTGAGTTTGGGCGCGGCCGCAATAACATCTTCATCAAGCGTGGCAACCTCCCAACTGGTGATACAGGCATCCGCATCTGCCAATAGATCAATCAAATCGGCTTTCGCAGCCGGTTTCTGGCCCTGGTGATGGATTACCTCAGCAAACAAAGCCAGGTCAGCCATTGCTGCAGAGCTGATCATCCGGCTGTAATACATTTGTCCAATTGTTATGCAAACTTTTGGTTTTGCCATTCTGTTCACCCTGTTCGATCAAATTTAGAAATCGTACTATTAAGGTCCTTTACCGAAAATAGATGACATAGCGAAAATCATCCTGCACAAGAGTACTGTGGTCAGCCTAAACGTTCTGCAAAAGCACGTTACCCTTTAATCGAGCCTTCCACCATAGCTGAGAAGAAGCGGTCGCGGAAGAGCAGGAATAGCAAGATGACAGGCAGTGCAATGATGATACAAGCCGCCGCAACAACTTGAAGGTTCAGGGTATTCTGTCCCATAAAATCATATAAACCGAACATGACCGGCTTGTACTCGTTTTTTGCCACCAACAGGTAGCCGGCCATGAACTCATTCCAAACGTTGACAAAGGTGAGCAGAAAAATGGCAATCATTCCCGGGGCGGCGATGGGTGTGACTACCAGAATCAGCGATTGGAACGGAGAGCAGCCATCAATCAGAGCGGCCTCCTCCATGTCACGCGGAATGGCGTCAAAAAATCCCTTGGCGATCCAGGCGCTGAGCGGTAAGAAAAGCCCTACATACACGAGAACCAAAAAGACCCGGTCGTCAATGGGGAGCGCAGATTTTCGAATTGAAATGCCCATTTGGTAAAGTCCCACCAGGTTCGTAAGGAAAGGAACGCCCGTAATTGCCAGAATCGCGGTTAATAACACCTTGTGCCCGCGAAAACGATAGCGCGAAAATGCATATCCTGCCGCGCCGGCCAGACCTACAACCAGAAGAGAGGCTGCGGTTGCATACAGAAACGTATTAAAAAGGTAAATGCGGACGATGTTGCCTGTCAGCCTGAAACCTAACAATGCGTCCGGGTCAGGCCTCATCCCTAATGCCAGTTGATACCCCTCCAGCGACCAGCGGCAAGCGCGTATATCAAAGGATTTGGTAGGTGTATCGCAGGGAAATAGAACCGGCGGCTTGCGGTGAATGTCCATGCGGCTCTTTAAGGAAATAATTCCGATAAGAATAATCGGAAGGATGCAAAAGAGGCCGATCAGGGCCAGGCTAAAATGTGTCAACCCGTGCTTGATATTTTTATTAAATGGCGAGAGGTTTTTTTTCATGTTTAGCGAGCTTCCTCAACTTTTGTAAGGCGCAGCGTTGCCAGAATTAATATCCAGTTGACCACTGCAATGATTAGCCCCAATGCGGCCGCCTGGCTAAACTGAATCTGCCCCCATCCCAGGGAATAAAGCAAATAACTGATAATTTGTGTGGAGGTTCCCGGTCCACCTCCGGTGAGGCTGATAATGATGGCAACACCGTTCATCCCTGTAAGAATGAGGTTGAAGATTGTAACGACCAAAGTGGGTAAGATGATGGGAACAAGTATGAAGCGGATGATTTGCCAGCCGTTCGCGCCATCTATACGGCTGCTCTCGATAATTTCTGTGGGAATCATTTGTAAAGATGCCAGGATTAACAAGGCGGTAAAGGGCAATGACCGCCAGGTGGAGGCAATAACCAGCAAAATCATCCCCTTGGAAGGGGGAAATGGAAAACTGCCGAACCACGGGCTGGGCCGTGCATCTGTCAGGACTGAGATTCCATTAGGTGGAAACAAAGCAGGATCTTGTAAAATGCCTGCAAAAACCCCGTAATCCGGGGTGACCAGTAAACGAAACGCCTGACCGCTGATAATCGTTGAAATAACCCAGGGGATAAAAATCAGAGAGAGATAAAATCCTACAAAGCGTATTTTCTGGTTTAATAGGAGGGCGGTTAGAAAACCCAGAAGCATTGTCAGCGCAATAAAGCTCACCAAAAAGACAATTGTGTGGCCGACGCTCTCATTAAATAGGCTGCTGCGGAAAAGACGCTCAAAGTTTTTTGTGCCAACATAAATCCATCCGGTCGGCTTGCGTTCCTGAAGACTCAGCCAGGCCGTATAGACAGTCGGGTAAATCTGGACAATAAATAAAATAAGGACTGTTGGTAGAAGCAGCCAAAAGGGTAAAGAATCGGGGATTTTCTTTTGTTTTCCTAAACGCGCAAGCTTTAAAGCCATGGTCGAGCATCCTTTCGTTTATCCCATCCGATAAAAAAGCAACAAGGCGGCAAGAGAGTTGTTTTTTCTTGCCGCCTTATTGTTAATCTTTTCAAGGCAAGAAAGTTAACCTAAACCACGGTTTAGTTTCCAGCGTTGTATTCTTCCTGCGCTTGTGTCAACACACCTTCAATTTGATCATCGCCAACTTCTTTGATTGCCTTATACAGGGCGTTCATGATCAAAGGCTGCGCTTCTGACGGGCGGGCCAATGAGCCAAACCACGGGCGGCAGGCGCTTTCGGACACCACCTTGGCTGCCTGTTGGATGATTACATCGTCGGCAAAGGTTGGGTCTGTGAGTGCGGTTTTGAGGGTCGGAAGTCCACCACCAACATTTGTAACGAAAGCAGGGTACTGTTCCGGACTCATGATCCAGTTGATAAAGTCATAAGCTCCCTGGGTGTTCTTTGCCCCAACAGGGATGGCCAGAGCTTCAGGTAACGTACCGCAACCCGGTGTCTTGCCTGGAGCTGCCGGGAAATGTGCTAACACCAGCTCGCCGTCTTTAAAAGCGTTCAATGGGTCTTCGAAAGTGCCCGTATCATACTTTTTGCCATCAGGCGCGGTCATGTTGTTCTGGAATTTCCAGCTGTGCAAGCCCGTGGGGAAAGAGCCAGCCGAAGAATCCATGTAAGACGCCTCTTCTTCAAATCCGCCCGCAAAGACAGTGTCGGGGGCATAACCCTTCGCCACAATTTCGCGGATAAACCGGATGGCAGCCAGGTTCTCCGGGGTATTGAGCAGCATGTTGCCTTTACCGTCATCATAGCGGCCGCCAAATGAAGTGATCATGGTGTTCAAACCGCGGTAAGCTCCGCTGCCGCCTTTGTCGGTGGAACCAAAGAAGGTGATCGCATAGTGTCCTTCTTTTTTCAACGCCTCAGCCTGGGCTAAGAAGTCATCAATGGTGGTCGGATAGCCATTCGGAAAGCGGCCTGTCCACACAAAAACGACCTGTGGACGCTGAGCAAGAGGAATACAATAAAGCTTCCCATCTGTGCCGGTGCAGGCCTGAAGGGCGCTGCTATCCAGGTCTTTGTACCAGGGCTGGGCTTTTGCCCATTCGCTCAAATCTTGGAGCGTCCCATTTCTCTCAAAATTATTAACGCTGTTAAACAGTTCATAAATATCAGGGACATCACCTCCACCCTGAGCCAGATTAATCAATTCAGCTTCCATTTTGTCAAAAGCTTTGGGTTGGTTTACCCAGTTCAATTTACCAGCAAAAGCCTTGTTGAAAAGCGGCATTGTTGCCCGCAAATAAGCGTTTCCAACAGCCTCATTGGCTTTTTCATCCATGTTCTCTGCGTCGTATTGGAACCAGGTGACAACATCTTTCACTTCAGCGGGTGCTTCAGTCGGCGGTTGTGTCGCCGCAGGTTTTTCGGCGGGCGGTTGTGTCGCCGCAGGTTTTTCTGCGGGTGCTTGTGTGGGTGCGGGGGCAGGGGCACAAGCCGCCAGGAGACCCAGCACCAGTAAAAAGCTTAACAGTGTAGTTAACTTACTTTTTGTGTTCATTCATTCCTCCAACTTGTGATAAGTAAATACAATTGGCAATTGTCTGCCTTCTTTCTTGCTTTTGTGAATCTTTCACCTCCTTCAGTTTCTTGCTTCATTAATGGGATGGCGCGCCCCCAAGTACCTGCCGAAACGTACGCGCGACCTGGTTTCCCGCACGGGAAAACCGGGGAAACAAGAGGCCTCCCGGTCGTCCTGTATCTCTTTTCTGCCCCAGTGCCATAAACACGTTACGGAATGCTCCGTCCAGCTAAAATACACTCAGGGCTTGTTTTTGATGACACCGGGCAAGGCCGCAAATACGATATTCATAAATGTTTATATTGGGCATGGATTTTCCTTTTTCTTGCAAAAACAATCGAAAAAATGATCATTATTCTAATAATAACAAATAAAAAAGTCTTGTCAAGCGTATAGACGACGGGGGCCGATAAGCTATGACTCAAACCCTTAAAGCCCGGATGGTTTTAATCCCCTGCATTTCCTTCAGATGCCAGAATTCTGGCTGTTCATCGCCTAAAAAGACTTATAAAAAGCATGCAGTTTGGCCGGAATTCAGGGATATGGGCTGTTCTGAGACACTTCCACCATGTTTTTGCCTCCTTGTGGCGGGTTCTGACCGATGTTCGAAGAAATCATTCCCTGCGGAGGCTGCCGCCATTATTCGAAAACCCCTGCGGGTGGTGAAAAAGCCATCAACCGGTTTGGGGTAAACACCCCATACAAGGTTGTTGTATTTTGATTGGCATTATGGTATTCTTGTATTAACGTGTTTCATGTTGCAGGTATTTGTTTGTAATCCACAAAGATAGTGCATCGTTATGTTTGTAAATCCAATTTTTTGAGAATTCTATGTTGAAAACTGAACGTCAAAAGCAAATCTTGTCCAAACTTACCCCCAATGCGCCTGTGGAGGTTTCCGAGCTGAGTGAAGTCCTCAACGTCAGTGAAGCCACCATTCGCAGAGATTTGGATGAATTATCCAACAACGGCGTACTTAAGCGTATTCACGGCGGCGCGACATTGTTGGTACCGGGCACAGTCGAGCCCCCCGTTGTTCAGCGCCAGCAGCAGCAACCTGCCGAAAAAGAGGCGATTGCCCGCTATGCCATCGCGCATATCCAGGATGGCAATACCATTGCGCTGGAAGCCGGTTCCACCACTTTGGCGCTGGCAAAGCAAATCGCTTCTTGCCCGTGGAATAACCTGAGCGTTGTCACCAATTCAGTACCCATCTTGAACACGCTGATTCCAGTTGCCGGAGTCCACATTATGTTTGTGGGGGGGGTGATCAATTCAAATGAATTATGCAGCAATTGGAATCCTTCCGATGACGTTTTGAATCATATTCACACAGACACATTTTTTTGCGGCTGCCGTGCTTTGCACCATGTTTTTGGGCGCTCCAATGAAATGCTGCCAGGGATTGATGAAATCAGGACCGTGCAGGCTTTTGCGGCTGCTTCTGATTCTGTTGTTGCGCTGGTGGATCATACAAAATTTAACAAGATATTCTCTTTGCAATTATTGCAAATGACACAAATCAACTTGTTGATCACCAGCGAATTGGCTGAGAAAAGATTTATTGACCAAATGCAGCAGGTGGGTGTGATGGTTGAGATAGCCCCAATGCCATAGCATCAACACAAAGATCGCGCGAAATTTCCCCGTCTAAAACCGAATAACATACTTTCAATAATGGTCATGGCAGACCCTCAAGCGCGGGGTTGTTTCCTCGGCTCAAGGCTTGATACAACCGCACCTTCTTCCGGTGATTGCTCATACGCAGTTCCTCAATTCTGTTTTTTTCTCGGCTTATTTTTTATAATAAAATGGGGTGGCTATGATATGATATTGTTAATAAAAGAGGAATGACCTTATGGCAAATATGCGAGAGAAAACGGAAAGCAACCGCCGGATCGCCATGTTGATTGACGGCGACAACGCACAACCTTCATTAATAGAAAAAATGCTGGCAGAAACCAGCAAATACGGTATGACAACGATCCGGCGCATTTACGGCGACTGGACTGCCTCGAACATGGGGGGATGGAAGGACAAGCTGCTAACCAATGCCATCCAGCCTATCCAACAGTTCCGGTACACGATCGGGAAGAATGCCACCGACAGCGCCATGATTATTGACGCCATGGATATCTTGTATGGCAGCAGTGTGGATGGGTTCTGTTTGGTTTCCAGCGACAGCGATTATACCCGCCTGGCAACGCGCATTCGGGAGAAGGGCTTTTTTGTGATGGGCATTGGCAAGAAATCCACGCCACGCGCCTTCGTGAACGCCTGCGATATCTTTGTTTACACTCAGAACCTTGTGCCGCAGGAGGAGCAACAAGCGGCCAGGAGAACGCAGAAACACAGCAGCAGCAAGAACTCGGTGATACAGCCTGCTGCGCCCGAACCCGCACCGGAGCCGGAGGCCACGCCTGAGGTGGAGTCCGTACCGGAGACAGGCCCCACCCTGGATCCCGTTCCGCTGCTCAAATCGGCTTTTGAAATTGCGTCCGACGAGGATGGCTGGGCTTTTTTGGGCACGCTGGGCCATCACTTGCGCCAGCTTGACCCGGGTTTCGACGCCCGCACCTATGGCTTCAAACAGCTTTCTCTGCTGATCGCCGCCTACCCGAAGGTATTTGAAGTTAAAGACGCGAAGAGTTCGGACGGCACTTCGGTGATCTACGTCCGGCTGAAGGAAGGGTAACAGACTCATACACCAGTTCCAAACCATTCCACTGCCTGCTTGTTTTATAACCAGCTCACTAAAATCTTTTGCCAAAAACATACTGAAAAGATGGATGATTTTCCCACAGTAAAACATCCCTGTGAAAAAGCACCCGGCAAATGAGCGTAAGGAGGAAAAATGGCTCTCTATGATGCTGAAACGGAGCAAAAAATGCGCCAGACTTTGAAACAAGTTAACCGCGGCATGGTGCTGATGTGGCGGCTTGGGCTGGGTGGTTGGCTGAATCTGGCTCCCAGGGTGGGCGGGCGCATTATGGTCATCGTGCACACGGGCCGCAAGAGTCACAAGCGCCATTACAACAACGTTAACTATGCGATTGTCAATGGCGAAATCTTTTGTACGGCTGGTTTTGGCCCCGTCACCGATTGGTACCGCAATATCCTCAACAACCCGAACGTGGAGGTATGGATGCCGGATGGCTGGTGGAACGGCATTGCCGAAGACGCATCCTACATCGGGAACCGGCTGGATATATTGCGTCAGATCTTGATCAATTCCGGGGTTGCGGCAAACATGGTGGGGATTGATCCGAAGAACCTGTCGGACGAATATTTGGCAGAGATCACCCGCGATTACCGCCTGCTGCGCATCCGGCAGACGGCTGCACGCACGGGTCCCGGCGGCCCAGGGAACCTGGCCTGGGTGTGGCCGCTTTTCACACTCTTCCTGCTGGGACGGATGCTCTTCAGTCCGCGGCACAGCAAACGCAAATAGATAAAAGGAGAATGAAAGATGGAAGAGGGTTTTGAGTTTGTAAAAAATTATAGCGACCTGTCTACAGAACAAGGCTTTCAGTACGAATTTTATTGTGATCGCTGCGGGAATGGTTTTCGCACCGGTTTTAAACCTTCTGCCAGCGGGACGATTTCGGGCGCGCTGAACGCGGCTGGCAGCCTGTTCGGCGGGGTGTTCAGCAGCGCCGCCGACCTGGGGGGGCGGGTGCATTCGGCTGCCTGGGAGCGTGCTCACGATGCCGCCTTCAAAGAAGCCGTAACCAATATCAAGAAGGATTTCGTGCAGTGCCCGCGCTGTTCAAGCTGGGTGTGCCGCAAATCGTGCTGGAATAACAAACGCGGCTTGTGCAAGGAGTGCGCCCCCGATATGGGCGTGGAAATGTCCGCAGCGCAAGCCAGCCGCTCGGTGGAAGAGGTATGGGCGCACGCCAAAATGGCTGAAGAGGATAAACACCTGACCGAATCGGACTGGCGCGAGACGATCACGGCAAGCTGCCCGCACTGCGGGCATCCGCTGGAAACCAACGCGAAATTCTGCCCGGAATGCGGTAAAGCCCTGCAGCCCAAGGCGTTTTGCAAGGAGTGCGGCGCCAAGCTGCAACCGGACGCCAAGTTCTGCCCGGAGTGCGGCACGAAGGCGTGAGGATGGAAAACGTACCGGTTGGCTTTGCTCTTCTTTGCGGTGGATTCTTTTTTTTGATCATTCTGGCCGCCGGAGGCGGGTTGGTATTTTTCAACCTTCGAAGCCACAGGAAGGCGGAACTCAGTCGGGACTGGCCAGGAGTGCAGGGAAAAGTTACGGTTTCGACCGTACGCGAGACCTCCAGTACGGATGATGATGGCTATGCCAGTACATACTATCACCCAAAGGTTGAGTTTGAGTACGAAGTGGGGGGGCAGACTCATACCGGGAAGCATGTATCCTTTGGCGGTTCTACAGGCTATGGGCATCCCGCTCAAGCCAAGGCAAAGTTAGAACATTACCCGGTTGGCGCCCTGGTTCAAGTTTATTACAACCCGGAGAGACCTTCAGAAGCGGTGCTTGAACGTCAGGCCGGCGGCTTTAAATTGGGGATGGCCATTGGCATTGTACTCTTGGCGATCAGCGCCTGTATTGGCTGCATGATGACGGCTGCCGTGATCCGCAACTTTATGGGGGGCTGATGAATGTGGGCAAGCGGGATTGGATATAGGGAAGGCCATCCCTTCGAGTTACGCGCAAGCTCGGCCGGACGCCCGTTATCCACAACGCGGAATTCTGTGCTGCCTGCCCCGCAGCCTAAGCCTGGCAGGCCTGATGGTTTAGCTGTCAAGGCGACAATTGGCTGATACCCATCCAGCTTGCCGGTTATACCTGACCAATTCTGGAATAGTCACCAACTTTAATGCAGCGTCATTGAAACACAGGCCTCCACTGCCACCCAGAACAATAGCTCGCGTGTCCCATGTTGCTGTACCCAGTCGCGTTTATCCCACGCGTTTGGAACCACCAGATCGCCGCCATATACTACCTGTCCAAGCAATACGCCCCGGTACTCCGCCACTGCAAAGAAAGCAGCTGCCTCCATTTCAACCACAATGCAGCCCTCTGCCACCCGCCGCGCCCGCTTGCCGGGTGTTTCACGGTACAGACCATCGGTTGTCCAGCTTTTCCCAACCAGATAATTCAGCTCGCTGCGCTGCAAAGCTCTTTCCAGCGCCGCAACCGCCTGCGGCGAGGCTGTAACTTCCCGCCCAGGCGGCAGATAATGGTAGGATGTACCTTCATCGCGCACTGCCCCGGTCAACACCACCGGGTGACCTACGGCGATCTCTTCGTCCAGCACGCCGCACCCCCCGCACGCGATCAACCCCCTGGCACCTAATGCGATGATCTCTTCCAGAAAACCGGCTGCCAGCGGAGCACCCACACCAGGGTGGATCACCGTTAGCAGTTCGCCTTGCCTTTCCAGCCGATAAATTGGGTTGCTTCCCATCTCCGATCTGAGTTCCCCAATGATTTCCAGTTTACCATCCCCGGCCAATCGTTCCAAAACATCTTGAAAGAAACACAGCACCGCCTTCGGTGGCAGGCGTAATCCAGAGCGGGATGCCTCCGGGTTGATAATAGCAACCCGATCAGGATCGAACTCAAGTATGGGAGCAATGGAATTCAAGGCTGCCTCCTCAATTGTGGATGTGCTATTCTAATCCAATTGGCATTGAACGGAAATATCTCGTTTCTGAAGTTCAGACAAAAGATCGGACATTTTAACTCTGCCAAAAGGGGACTCTGCTACTTTGGGCTGACAAACCCCGGATTTTCCCCCTTTACAACCCAGGTTTCCCGCCATATAATTAGCATCGCTAAATTTTAGCGATGCTAATTATTATTTAAGGGATTTTCATGCTAAAAGAATCCATCTTCCCGCCCCTGGCGGCAGCACAACCCGAGGCTGCCGAGTTGAGTGAGCTTATTCTGGAGATCGGCGCAGCCACGCGGCGCAGCCTGCGGGCAGACCTGGTGCAGTACAACCTGACGCCGCCGCAGTTCGCCGCGATGCATTGCATTTGGAAAAGCAGCAACGCGATGAAAATCTCCGATTTGGCGGAGGCGGCCGGGCAGGTTCACCCCACGATGACGGGCATTGTCAACCGGCTGGAAGAGCGCGGCCTGCTTGCCAGGCGGCAGAACCCAGATGACCGGCGCAACCAGCTTGTTTCGATGACGCCCGAAGGGGAGAAAGTTGTGCTTGCGCTGTGCGAACGGCGGCGCAAACGAATCCAAAGCTTTCTCGCGCCGCTGCAACCCGCAGAGCGCAGCGAGCTCTTCCGCCTGCTCCAACAGTTTTTATCGGTCATCACCCATTCGCTTTAATAGAGGTGGAACTAAGGTAATGAATAACAGACGTAACCTTGTCATTTTATTTTTTACGCTCGTCGTCGTTATGATGGGCTTTGGCCTGATCATCCCGATTATGCCGTTTTATATCGAAAGCTTTGGCGCAAGCGGCGTCGCACTGGGTGCGATGATGTCAATTTTCAGCGTCGCACAATTTATTTTGTCCCCGTTGTGGGGCAGTCTTTCCGACCGTTACGGGCGCAAGTCTATCCTGCTGGTGGGCGCGGTGGGCAATGCGCTCTTCCTGATACTTTTTGGGCTGGCAACCCAACTGTGGATGTTGTTCGCCTTCCGTGCCCTGGCTGGCATTCTCTCGGCGGCTACCCTGCCAACTGCCATGGCTTACATTTCCGACAGCACTGATGAGCGCAGCCGCGGCGGCGGTATGGGGATTTTTGGTGCTGCCATGGGCACCGGCATGGTGTTGGGTCCCGCCCTGGGCGGCTGGCTGGCTTCGGACAGCCTCTCGCTGCCCTTTTTTGTGGGTGCAGGCCTTTCAATTCTCGCTGTGCTTGCGATTGTGGCGTTCCTGCCGGAATCGCTCCCCGTGGCAAACCGCGAAGTTGGCGGGCGCGTGTCAGGGGTCAGCTTGAGCGGGTTGAGGGAATCGCTCAGCGGGCCCATTGGCTACCTCAACGGGCTGGCTTTCCTGGTCTTTTTTGCACTGACAAACTTTGAGGCGATTTTTGGCCTGTATGCCCAATATCGCTATGCCTACGGACCGGCGCAGGTCGGGCTGATCTTGACCGTGATTGGGCTGGTGTCGGCGTTGGTGCAGGGTGCGATAACCGGGCCGGTGACACGGCGCTTTGGCGAAGAGGTGGTTATCCGCGCTTCGCTGGCGGCCAGTGCGGTGGGCTTTATTGTCATGTTGTTCGCGTGGGACTTTAGCAGTGTGCTGGTTACAGTCGGGTTGTTCGTCTTCGCGAATGCCATGCTGCGCCCGGCCATTTCCTCGCTTGTCTCGCGCAGCGCAGGCAGCCAACAAGGCGCTGTGCTGGGCATCAACAATTCTTTTGGGAGCTTGGGGCGCATTGTAGGCCCGCTATGGGCTGGTTGGATGATTGATGTCAACCTCTCGTTTCCATACATCACCGGCGCACTGATCATGGCGGCAGTCTTTATCTTCGGCCAGACCCGGCTGCGCCGCGAACACAACGCGGATAAAGCACCGGCCAGTTTTCATCTGGCTCGTCCCGGCCGCGATTAAACGCCGGACTGAAGGAAGAAAAAAGGGGCTGTCCTTTGCGGGCAGCCCCTTGCACCACCCAGAGATCAAAGAGCAACAGTAATAGGGCGCCATATATTACGGGGGTATCTTTTGGGGCCGGTCTCAAGCCGGGCCATTATAAAACTTCCTGACCGGTTTCTCTGCGCGGGATGGCAGGAAACCGGCCAGGAAGGTAGTCTTAAAACCCCGTCCGGTTAATGCTCCCAGAACAGGTTCACATCCTTCGTTCCGCCCGCCACGTCATTGCCGGCATAGGTGTTCAGGACGTTGACAAATGCGCCCGACCCGCCGCGCGTATCCACGTGCAGACCCTGCTTGCCGTTGCCATTGAAGGCGCTGTAATAGACGTACACCGGGCTGCCATTCGACTTGAGATAGGCGCCGGCGGTATCCGCGACCATGCCGTTTGCCAGACTGGTAACGCTCGTCAGGCTGATGGCGCCCTTGCTGAACACCAGGATGCCGTGATAGGCGTTCAGGTTGGCGCGGAAGCCGGTAATGATCACCGGCATCGCGCCAGACGCCAGGTCGTTCATGGCCTGGACGCCCTGCCCGCCGTTGTTGTTGGCCTCGCCGTTGAGGATGGTGATGATCCCCTTGGTATCTACATAGATCCCATCCTGACTGTTGTTGTTGAAGACGCCGTTCAGGATGGTAACCGGCAGGGTGTTTTCGGGGCTGGACAGGTAAAGCCCATAACCCGAGATGCCATAGTTGCGGCTGGAGGCGACATTGATGACCGTCACCACGCCCAGGCTGTTGATGCTGAGACCATAACCGTTGTTGTTCCTGAAAGTGCTGCCGCTGACGGTCATCCCGTACTTGTAGGGTGAGCTGGCATTGTTCAAAACCGCGCCGGCGCCTTGCGAATCAAGGATGGAGGAATTCAGCAGCGTAATGTAACCTTTGGAACGCACATCCAGGGCGGTCATTCCCAACTGGGTAGCTGTTGAGTAAAGATCAACAAGCGTGACCGGCGCCGCTGTGCCATAGCTGTTATCAATGTAAATGCCCTGTCGGCTGCCGCTGCCAAAGATGGAATAAGCCGTCACAGCGCCGCTCGACTCGATATAGGCTGCGTACCCCTGATTGTTGTTCCACCAGCCATTGGTATTGACAATGTAAACACCGTAACCGCCGATGTTGTTGATGCGCACGCCATCGCCAGCATTATTATTGGCTATGACCTGGTTGATTGTGATAAAGCCGCGCGAATTGATCGTCAGACCGGTTCCGCCGGTGTTGAAGAAGTCCGATGAAATGATGGTAACGCCGGCGTAATAGGAAGAGCTGGCGTTGTTGATGACCATGCCGCCATCCGCCGAGGAACCAGTTTCCACTTTCAGCAGGTAAACCGCGCCGTTGGTGTTAATCGTCAGACCGGGAAAAACAGCCGGGCTGCTATCGCTGCTGTCGAACCCGCTGTACAGCAGTGTCACACCGGCAAATCCGCTCGTATTCCCGATATAGCTGCCCTTTAGGTTATACCAGAAATTTGCGCCGTTGACCGTCACCGGCCCGTTGGTCTGGGCGAAGAGGCCGTATCCTTGATTGTTGCCATTGAACTGCCTGCTGTTGTTGAGAATAGAAATGCCGTAACCGTTGGTGTTGTCAATGTAGATGCCGTCGCCTTGGTTGTCCCAGGTCGAGACATATAATAGGTTGACAAAACCTTTGGAATGGATGCGCAGCCCGTCACCTTTGTTGTTCCAAAAGTTGCCGGTGCTGACCGTCACTCCCAATGGATAGGTGGCCGAACTGTTATCCAGCAGGGCGCCGTTGCCTTGCAGATTATCACGGGCATCCACATTGACCAGGATGATAACCCCTTTTGATAGCACCGTCAGGTTGGTGGAGCCGGGCGTGTTCGCCTGGCAGATCGAGTTGACCAAAGTTACCCCACCGCCAACCCCGCCGGAGTTATCCAGCCGGCATCCCAGCCCGTTGTTCCAGGCCGTGAGCCCCGTCAGGCTGATGGCGCCGTTGCTGATCGCCTGGAAACCGTAGCCGGCATTGCCGTCAGTCCACGAGGTGTAAGCCACCAGCGTAACGCCGTAGCCGCCGGTGTTATTGATGTCATACCCGTCGCCGCCGTTATTGGCGGCGGAGAGCTCCCCGATGATGGTGACGAAGCCTTTCGAGATGATCTGGATGCCGTCCAGAGCATTGTTCTCCGTCTTGACGCTTGTCAGAGTTACGGCGGCCGGGATCACAAAGTCATTCTTTAGATACGCCCCGGCGCCGCCGGTGTTCCCATTGGCGTAGCCGGTGGTCCAGGTGATCGCGCCGCCGGCGTTGACCCACAACCCATAGCCGTCGTTGCTGTTGAAGTTGGCATCCAGCAGGA
>JADLFQ010000010.1 GCA_020845515.1 Anaerolineaceae bacterium
GCTGGTAACCATCTGGCTCACGGTTTGTGCCTGGTTGACTTGATCGCCTAACATTGGCATTTTGCCGGGGCGTAGCCTTCCATCCTGTTTCTTCATTGGTATATTACCAATTCTGGAACGATCACGTCAAGCGGACTCCCATGAAATCTTCACACTACTTTGGTAAAATAACACCTCTGGCATTAATTTTTATTGCCATCCTGGCTATTTCCACTGCCTCCCCCCTGATACGCCTCGCCCAACGGGAAGCCCCTTCTATTATTGTGGCAGTGTACCGCATTGGGTTTGCCAGTCTGTTGCTTTTTCCGTTTGCAGCGGAGCGGGGGATTAAAGCAATCAGCCGCCTTGAAATACGAAATAAAGCCCTCCTTGTCCTGGCAGGTTTGTTGTTAGCCTTACACTTCGCGAGCTGGATCAGTTCTCTCCAATATACCTCCATAGCCAGTTCGGTTGTGCTGGTTACCACGACGCCGCTTTGGGTTGCCGTGCTTTCCCCCCTTTTTCTACACGAGAAATTATCTCCAAAAGCCTGGGTGGGGCTAGGGATAGCCCTGTTTGGCGGGGTGATTGTAGGTTTGAGCAGCCAGTGTTCGTGGGGAACAAGGGCGCTGCAGTGCGATAACCTGCTTCAGTTTGACGGTGCAACGAATACCATGGGGAATTTTCTGGCTCTGCTGGGTGCATGGTGTGGGGCGGGGTATTTGCTAATCGGCAGGCGTTTAAGGTCTTCGCTGAATCTGACAGCTTACACCTTTGGAGTCTATGGACTTTCCAGTGTTTTCCTGTTGCTGGGCGTGTGGGTTACCGGCAATTCCATGACCGGATACCGACCGCTTGCCTACGGCTGGTTTCTTGCATTGGCGGTTATTCCCCAGCTCGTCGGTCATTCAACCCTTAATTGGTCGCTCAAATATCTTTCCGCCAGCTACGTTTCTATTGCGCTGCTGGGTGAACCAATTGGCGCAATTATTCTGTCATTTTTTTTCCTCGGCGAAAAACCTGCATCAATGGAACTGGCTGGTGGCATTTTAATTCTGGCAGGAATTTATATTGCGACAAGTATGGAAAGTAAAAAACTGGAAATGATGGAGTCGCTCTCTAATTGATGTTAAAGGACTATTTTCAGTTCTCGGGAATCAGGCGGCTAAAAAGATAATTCAGTTCTCGAATACGCTCTGCCAGACGAGGTGTAAGGGCGTCAACCGGCATTCGCCAGTTCCAATTTCCATCTGCGGTCCCCGGTAAATTCATACGTGATTCACTCCCGAGATTGAGAAAGTCCTGCAAAGGTGCGAGAACCATATCTGCCGGAGATGACCAAACCACCCGGATCATATCCCATGCGATTTGACTGCCAGGGCTGGAGAGGTATCTCCGGCAAAAATCACATTCGTTTGCGGGGGCTTTTTCATACCAGCCTATGCTGGTGTCATTATCATGCGTGCCGGTATATGCTACACAGTGATGGGGGTAATGATGAGGGAGGAAGGGATTTTCGGGAGTGTTGGAGAAAGCAAACTGCAAGATTTTCATCCCAGGCAAGTTGAAAGCGTCGCGCAGCGCAATAACTTCGGGGGTAATGTCTCCCAGATCTTCAGCGATAATCGGCATTTCTTTCAAAGCTTCCTGAACATGAATGAAGAAGTCATTCCCAGGCCCCGATACCCAGCGTCCTTTTTCGGCTGTGGGCATACCTGCCGGAACTTCCCAATAGCCGGCAAAACCACGAAAATGATCTAAACGTAAGATATCTACGAGTTGAAAGGAGGACTGGAACCGTTTAATCCACCAGGAATAGCCGGTTTTTTTGTGCGCTTCCCAACGATAGAGCGGGTTGCCCCAAAGCTGACCGGTTGGAGAAAAATAATCGGGCGGTACACCGGCAACAACGGCAGGCTGCCCTGTCGCATCGAGGGCGAATAGTTCAGGGTGCGCCCAGACATCGGCACTATCGTACGATACAAAGATGGGAATGTCGCCAATAATTCGGATATTTTTTTCCGCGGCATACTTATGAAGAGCGTTCCACTGCCTATAGAAAAGAAATTGTCTGAAACAGTGTTTTGCTATTGTCGTTTGATTTCTGTTGCTAAAATTCTCCAGTGCCTTTTTCTTCCGGTTCCGCAGAGCTTCAGGCCAGTGGTTCCAGGAAACCTGTTTATGCACCTCTTTGAGGGTCATAAACAGGGCATAATCATCCAGCCAGGTGTTTTGGCTGGATTTAAAATGTTCAAAGTCTACGTGCAGGGCAGAAAAATTCTGCACTTGAAAACACTCGAAAGCTTTATCCAAGAGATTGAGCTTCCATGGGATGGCTTCTTCAAAATGGACGATGCCTTCATGAAGAACAGGGCGGTTTATGAGATCATCAGCGGTGAGTAAAGACTCGTTGAGGAGCAATGCAGGACTGACCAGGTGAGTATTTCCTGCAAATGCGGAGAAACTTTGATAAGGAGAATTGCCATAACCGGTTGGTCCCAGAGGCAAAACCTGCCACATACTGCATCCTGCTTCAGCCAGAAAATTGATCCAGTGGTATGCTTCAGGACCAAAATCGCCAATTCCATCCGGCCCAGGCAGGCAAGTAGGGTGCAGCAGGATGCCGGCTGAGCGCTCATAATTCATTTGCAGGTCTCCGAGTTTGTACCCTTTCCCCGACTCCAACTTCTATGGAGAGATAGTCAGAGGGAACGACATCCTGCCCGACGCTTGCACCCATATGTATCAGTGCATTTTCGGGAACGATGGAATTCTTTCCAACCATGGTAATGCTCAGTTCTCCTGAAGCACGCCCACCTACTGTTGCGCCCGTGTGGATTTGGGCGCGTTTATCAAGGATTGCGCGGTCAATTATGGTGTTATTTCCGATCACACAATCGGTGAGAATGATTGAATCGCGGATAACCGCACCAGTTTTCACACGTACGCCCGGAGAAAGAATACTGTTTGAGACAATTGTCCCTCTCTCAATAAAACTCCCATCGCAGATCAGGCTATTTTCGATTTTTGCGCCGTGCTTAATTTTAACAGGAGGCCTTTCTTCCGTCCGAGTGTGGATGATCCAATCGCGGTTGTTCAAGTCGAGCCGAGGTTCATCCCCAAGCATGTCCATGTGCGCCTGCCAGTACGATTCCACTGTCCCGACGTCCACCCAATAACTGCCATAAGGGTAGGCATAAATTCTTTCGCCTTTCGCAACCATTTTGGGAATGATGTCCTTCCCGAAATCGTGTGAAGAGTCTGGGCAGATATGGTCTTCCCAGAGTGCGGAATCCAGCATTTTGAAGTTAAAGAGATAGACACCCATGTTTGCTAAAGTTGAGGGAGGGTTTGCCGGTTTTTCGACGAAGGCATTTACCCGATTTTCTCCATCAATACCTACGATACCAAAGCGGCTGGCCTCTTCCAGCGGCACCTGAATAGTCGCCATTGTCAGGTCTGCGCCCTTTTCCAAATGATAGTTGATCATTCGGGCATAATCCATGGTGTAGATATGGTCGCCGGAGAGAACGAGAAGAAGGTCGGGTTTCCCGCTTTTAATAAAAGAGAAATTTTGTTGTAGGGCATCTGCGGTTCCGGCAAACCAGGAAGAGGCGCGAGATTTGTAAGGAGTAAGAATGCGGACACCACCAGTGAAATCACGGTTCAGGTCCCATGGCGCACCCGATCCGATGTGTTCCACCAGGGAATGTGGACGGTATTGCGCTACAATCATGATGTCGAAGAGGTTTGAATTGACGCAGTTTGATAGGGGAAAGTCAATAATGCGATACTTTCCTCCGAAAGGTACGGCGGGTTTGGTGCGTTTTGCGGTAAGCACGCCGAGTCGAGTTCCTTCTCCTCCGGCTAGAATTACAACTCGTAATTTCATCTTTCGGTCCCTCCCTTGTCATTGAGATATATTTTTGCATACTCAAGAGCTGATTTCTCCCAGGAGAAATCCTGTTTCATGCACCTATACTGTAGAGCCTCCCAAGCTGTTTGATCCTTAAAGTATTGAAGTGCCGCTGTCATAGCGGCGCTCAAAGCCGCAGATGATGCTTTTTTAAATAAGAAGCCCGTTCCGGCAGAAAGGCGTGTATCTTGAATGGTGTCTTTAAGGCCGCCTGTCGCGCGGGCTATTGGGATGCATCCGTAACGCATGGCAATCATCTGTGCAAGACCGCAAGGCTCATAGCGAGAGGGCATCAGCAACATATCTGCGCCCGCATAGAGCCGCCGCGCGAGTTGAGCATCGTAACGGAGAACCGCGCGCACCCTGCTGGGGAATCTTTCCTCAAGAACGCGGCAAGCTTGCTCAAGATCGGGGTTCCCTGCGCCCAGGAGGATGAACTGCCAGGGATGTTGAGCCAGGCGGGGGAGCGCCTTGAGCAGTAAGTCCATCCCTTTTTGATAATCGAGCCGCCCAATAAAGGTAAGCAAGGGAATACCGACTTGCCTGCTCAGGCCAAATTCTTCCAGCAGAGATTGGCGGTTCTGACTGCGAGGCGCGAGGTTATCGGAGGAAAATAGATGGGGAATGAGCGCATCAGAGGCAGGGTTCCAACGTTCTATATCAATGCCGTTTAGAATTCCGGTAATATGATTGGAGCGGGTTCGAAGAAACTCTTCCAACCCGCTGCTAAATTCAGGGGTCAGAATTTCCTGTGCATAAGTGGGTGAGACAGCGATAATGCGGTCGGCTACAAGCATTCCAAGAGGCAAAGGCAGCAGCCGCGCCCATTCCGAAAGTATTTCTCCATCTGCGGGAGGTAAAAGATATTGCTGCAGGATTTGGCTGCTCTTTTCCCCAAGGAAGGGAAGATTATGAATAGATAAGATTTTAAGGACATTCCGGAAGGCTGGATCTTTTTGAAAAAGTGTTTCCATGCCGTAAAGGGAGAGAGCCGAATGCCAATCGTGGGCATGCAGGACATTTATCTCCCAGTTGATTTTTTTAATCAGGTGAAGCGCTGCCAGAGAAAAGAAGGTGAACTTTTCGGCCATTTGGAGGGGATCATTTCCATAAATGTCCGGAAGTTTTGAAACCGGTGCGCCATCAATGAGGTAAACCGGCAAACCATCCAAAATAGTTTCGAAAACGTGTGCTTTTACCGGTCTGCCGGTGGTGGGGACTTGAAAACTGACGACCGGTTTTGCAGTTTTAAGCTTTTCCTTAAGCGGCACATGAAAGGGGAGAATCAGACGAATATCCAGGCGGGCGCCCCCCAATTGTTCCGGAGGGATGCGAGCAAGCGCGGCAGGCAACGCACCACCCACATCGCCCAAGCCGCCAACTTTTGCAAGAGGGTCCACCTCTGAAAGGACGAAGGCGACCTTCAATATCCGGGTTGGCGGGGTTTCCTCCGTTGATGGGTTTTGTGAAAGCGCGCTCATTATTTCACCATTTCAATGTAATCGTCAGAAAGCGACTGTTCTGGGTTGACTCCCAGGTACGCGACCAGCAGGGGAATGATTTCTGATTTATGCTCCGCATCTTTTCGGGACCATGTGCGGCTTTTTACTTCAAGATAGGCTCCGATTGCCGGGGTAATCATAGTGTCCAGATTAATATAGAACTCAGTATCCTGGTATCGAATGAGAAAACGAAGGCGCTCCTTGTCAATTTCAAATTCGCGGCTGGGTTTGAAGTATTCCCTGTAAAACCGTAAACTTTGTGTGGCGGGGGCGATAAAGCGACTGCGGGAGAGAAGCACCTGCTGTGGAAAATGATGTTCACCTGTAACGCCAATATGGGTTAAGCGATTGCGCACGTGAGTAACTTCACCATTTGGAGCGATGAAATGATCTTCGCGATAGCGCAGCCATCCTTGATCGCGGTCGTCAAAAGAAAAATAAGTATCGTATTCTTTGTAATGTCGTTGACGCAGAATTTCGATGTCGGGTTTATCTAATTGATCCAAAATGGAACGAATATCCTGAAGAGGAATTTTCACTTGAACCTCAAAACTCTCCTCTTCGGAGGTACCGCCAATTGCGATGAGTTTGGCAAGCACCGATCCTTCACGTTCGAGCAAGAAAGCATCAATCTGGCGGGCATAATCCTGGGCGCGGACGAAGAGCTCATCTTCCTGCAGCGTGAGCAATTTTTGCTCTCGAAAGACTATCTGGCCATCAATCATGACATCTGTTACATCAGTGGACTTTGCAGCATAGACAAGCTGGGCATAGATGCCCGCAGGGTCGCGGCGAAAATTAGGGATGTTGTGGGGTTTTTCAATGTCTACAAGAATGAGATCAGCCGCTTTTCCTGGCTGGAGGGAGCCAGTGAGATGGTCAAGATGAAGAGCTTTGGCGCCCATACAGGTGGCCATTTGCAGGACAGTAACTGCCGGGAGTACTGTAGGGTCGCTGGTACTGCCCTTCGCAATAAAGGAAGCCAGGCGCATTTCTTCGAACATATCGAGATCGTTGTTGGAGGCGACACCGTCAGTACCGATCCCGATATCGAGACCCAGATCGAGCATGCGCTTTACAGGCGCGATCCCGGAACCAAGCTTAAGATTTGAGGAAGGGTTATGAACGATGCTCGCGTTGAAGCGGTGCATGGTGTGCATTTCGCCCTCATCAATATGGACACAATGGGCTGCAATTACTTTTGCATCAAAAATATTCATCTTTTTAGTATAAGGAACGACAGGCATACCATGTTCGTTGAGGCTGGCTTCCAACTCTTGCCTGGTTTCGGCGATATGGATGAGGAGTGGGACATCAAATTTAACTGCCAATTGAGCGCAAGCTCGCAGGATTTCTTCGGTGCAGGTGTAAGGCGCATGGGGAGCTACGGTTGCAATGATTCGGGGGTGGCCCTTCCAACGCTGGATAAAGTCTCGGGTCATTGTGAGGGCTTCTTCATAAGATTGAGCATCTGGTGTAGGGAATTTAAGAATTGTTTCTCCACAAATTGCTCGCAATCCGGCCTGCTCCGCTCCTTTGGCTACCTCTTCCTCAAAATAATACATATCGCAGAAGGTAGTCACCCCGGAGCGGATCAATTCTGCGCAAGCAAGCAGGGTTCCCAACCGGACAAAGTCAGGTGAAACAAACTGGCGTTCGACTGGCAGCATATACCCTTGCAGCCAGACATCCAGTCGAAGGTCATCGGCCAATCCTCGCAGCAGGTTCATCGGGACATGGGTATGGCCGTTGATAAGGCCGGGCATAAGTACTTTTCCCTGGCAATCAATGACTTCACCGCCGGAATGATTTAGGAGGATTTCTTCTTGTGGGCCGACCGCGGCAATTTTATTCCCGGATATTGCAACCGCGCCGGGGTTATATTGGGTGAGGCGTGGATCCATCGTCAAGACGATTGCATTGGTAAAAATGTAGTCTACGGTTAGCATCCCTTTCTCCTTCGGCTCACCGGTCAGTTTGTATCTGGCAGATTTCGCCGTAAGCAATCCAAAGCTGTTGTGCTCAACCAAAGTGGTGCCGTACCCGATGGACCTCCATAATAGCGCATTAATTCTTGTTGTCCTTCGGGTAAAAGCAAAACAATGTATACACTGTGCCGCTCTTCCCCAATTTCGAGGCTAAAACCGAGGACAACTTCTGGATTAAGCCGGTTTTTGACAGACTGCATTGTTGTGAGAAGCTGATCTTGCGTACAACTGGTTTCGTAAATGAGGTTACCCTCCTCCCAAAAGCCGGCTGACTGCAAACGCGGTGCCAGTATTTTTTCCGCACTGCATTCGACAACAGCCAGCTTCCAACTCAGTTGTTTTAATTTCTCTAAAATAAGCTTCTCCAGCGTGTCTTCATCCGCTCCGAAAATATGATCTCCTAACCGTGTTCTGAGGAGTTTTTCCACCTCAGCGATCTTGCGGTCGGCATCTTCAATGGAATCAGCTTTGGCGGCGATACGCACATCAATCTGACCAGATTTTGCCAGAAGACCTACGGTCGGGTTGGTGTAAGTCTCCATATCGCCGATCAATTCATCTACGAGGGATTCACCTACGCCGGCAAGGTGGAGGATTCTGATTTTAATCAAGCCTTTTAGAGCAAAACGCTCTTTTAAATAAGGAAAAACACTGCGCTCTGTAATTTCCTCCATCTCACGGGGAACACCAGGGAGGCTGATAATTACATCCTTGCCGGTATCCACGAGAAAAGAGGGGGCTGTACCGACGGGATTTTCAATTGCCTCCGCAATAGCGGGGACATAAGCCTGTTTGCGGTTGTTCTCGGTGGGTTGGCGTTTAAAGCGTGTAAACCGGTTGAGAATCTGTTCCCATAATTCAGGGCGGAATTCTAACGGTGAATCTACGGCGAGCGCAACAGCCTGACGCGTTGGGTCGTCTACGGTTGGACCCAAGCCGCCGGTTGTAATAACAATATCTGCTCGCTGTGCAGCCTCCCTGATAAGATCGGCAATTCTGGTTTCGTTATCCCCGACGAGGGTGGCGCGGTAAATGTCCACGCCGATATCCCTTAATTTACGCGCTAAATAGGCAGTATTCGTATCTTGGATTTCCCCCAGTAGCAGTTCTGTTCCGATGGCAATGATCTCTGCAACAGGCATAGGTCTTTCCAATCCTTTTGGATTTTTTTAAGTTTAGCATGAGTTCCAATTATTTATTGTGAAAGTGCTGTAATGATATAGTGAAAACCAGAACCTCAGATTAGATCACATTATATATCCACTCACGTTTTATTTTATCGTAGCGCGGGCAAGCAGGTGCTGGTTCCAGATAGATAAAAATCATCAACGTCGTAGAATACCTTGGGCAAACCGCCCATGGAGAGTCTCTTCGGGTGGGAACCGTGGTTGCCCTAACAAAAGTTTACTCCCTTTTGGAGACCCTTTCCTTATTCCAATTCATGTTAAACGGTGCTTTCTTATAATGTCTAAGAAAAGATGACGTGACCGGACGGATGGAGTATTTTGTTAATCGGTGTTATGAATTTGTTTGTTGGTAAATTGAGAAAAAGAGGTTGGATGATAAATTGCCAGGCCTTCCTGTAAGGCAGCTTTGCCGTTGCGCAGCTTGACCCAGCCATAAATTAACAGGCTGCCGAGAAGCATTGCAGCAATACCAATCAAGCCAGCTTCAGGTCCGAACCTGCCGCCTGTAATAAGGTCTTGCCCGTGTTGTTGGATGGTAAATAAAGTTCCTGCAGGCGTTGTTCCGCTGACCGGGAAACCGAAGACATTTCCCTGAAAAAAATTCCAGGTGATGTGCAAGCCTATAGGAATTGCAAGTTCTCTGGTGAGCACATATCCTAAACCAAGGAACAGACCGGCTGCGATCAGGTTAATCGTGCTGAGAACACTGGCATGGGGGTTGCCCGCGTGGAGGAGTCCGAATACTACGGAGGATCCTCCCCAGGCGAGTCTTACAGCCCATTTTGGAGAGATCCGCGAGAAACGAAAGCCTTCTGCCAGATTTAAGAGCAGATAGCCGCGTGAGATGGATTCTTCATATATTCCTACGCAGATAAATAGAAAGAGACTCTGAAACCAACCCTGCCAGAATGGAGCAGAATTCGATGACGAAAGAATTCGCTCGATGGAAACCCAGCCTGCGGAAAATTCGAGGAGAAAGATGGCGCCCATCAAACCTGCCCCCAGGAGAAGGCCAAAGATAAAGTCTCTCCACCAATTTTTATCGAGATGAAAACCAAAATCTGCAAACTGCCGGCGGTCTAAGAATTTGGCAGCGAGCAGGAGAGTGAATAAGATGGATAAGGTTACGATCAGAATCCCCACTGTCTGCACCCAGGAGGAGAGTTGGTAGGGGAAGCGGTTGTCCAATCCCAAGGGAATATTGAAAGTTCGCAGAAGAACTCCGGCTACTGCGGTCAAGGTTAGGAACAGAATAGCCATCAGAAAAACACTCCCAACCAGGCGGCAGAGTGACCGGAAACGTTTTTCTTGGCTGTTCCAGAATAGCGATAAAATGCGCAAAGTAATTATTTCCTTTATCAGGCAGTGCGCGTAAAAAACTGCTGTTCGATTTCTTGCCAGTCTGGCAGCTCTTTCGCGAAAAGTAATTGCCCAAAGAGAGGGGAAGCCTGGATGATTTGCTGGGCCATTCTGGCTGTGGCGCGGCAAATGGAGAAGTGAGCCTGTGGGGTGGTGCGAAGTTGAATGAGGTGGCGCGCACTGCGCAGATTGGTGGATATCAGGACCCGCCGGTTAAATGCATTGGGGACAAGGTAGGCGGCCAGGTGTGGCGAAATTTGTTCCAACTCTTTAAAAGCCTGGCAGGCAGTTTGCATCGCGCTGTCAAAATGGTCTTGCAGACCAGCGTGTGCGAGCATGGCGGGTGAGGCATATCCAAGATGAGTTGTCAGGGGTTGGGGAGTTTGCGTCATCATCCGGTGACGTTTTAGCTCGAAATATGCGCCCTGATCCAGCGTTAGATCAAAAGTAAAGTTGCTGTATTCGAGTTCTCGCAGGGGAATATCGTATATGTTGAGGTTCTCAAAGAGGAGGGCAGCCAATCTTTCTTTCTCCCTGGAAGGAAGAGCTAAAACTTGCTCCAAGGTATGTGTGTAGCTGTCTCCTCCGAAGCGGTAAAGAGCTGCTGCAAGGACGCGCTCTTCTGCTTGAGGATCATAGTGAACCAGTGTGCACCAATCCACCTCTTTTTTCGCACGGGTGAAGCGGGCCGTTTCCCCTGTCAGCGAGGATTGAGTGCGCTGTAAATAGGGGACAGCATCAACGTATTTGATCAGAGTGGGCACTGCTGTGTAAGCTGCTTGTTTGATCTCGTACGCGGCATCCCGCACCTCTTGCAAGGGGTGGGAAAGCATTTTTCGAAGTGCATGTTCCAGCGCACGGGCGTTGATCGTTACCCCAACATTGGCAAGTGAGGCCGCCGGCAGGTAGAATCTGGCGACGTCAACAAATAGTGAGCGCAGCCGCCTTTCCCACGCTGCGTCGTTTTCTCCCGGCTGTATGGGGTTTACGCTCGCTGTAGTTTCCCGCAAAATGGAAAGCGCTTCCTGGTAGGCATTATTTAGGTAAGCGCAGGTATCAATATAATGATTGCGAAGTGGTGGATTATTTTCCAACTCAGGCGGAATAAAAAAACTGTTGGAGTCCCATTTTTGATAACGACTGGACTTTTCTGTATATGAAGCAAGCCGGTTTGATTCCAAGCATTCAACAGCCAGGCGAGAAATATTCTCAACTGCAATGTGCAAAACGGCATGTTCGGCAACGGAAGCATGTCCGTAGCCCACCACCCATTTCTCGTGGAAATCTGCGCTCTTCTCTGCGGTTAATTCCAGTGCAATTTCATGAAAACTTTGAGGAGAGCGTGAAGTTTTGGCAAAAGTTACAGCAATTGTCTCTGGATCTAGTTTTTGGGGGTCAAGCAGGTAAACTTTTCGATCAGGCGGCATGCTGAAAAACCTCCCCGGCGAAGCGGATATCTTTATTGATTTGCTTCTTTAATTGGGCGATGGAATCAAAGCGTTTTTCGGGACGGATGAATTTCAGAAATTCAACTCGGAGATGTTCACCATATAAATCACCTGAAAAATTCAAGAGGTATGCTTCCAGGCGTGGTTGAGGTGGTATGTTTTCAAAGGTTGGGCGGACGCCGATGTTGATTAAAGCAGGGTGGCGGTGCCCGCCCCGGCAAACCCAAGTGGCATATACTCCATTGCGGGGCAATAGGCGCTGAGGCCAAATCTCCAAGTTGGCGGTAGGAAAACCAATAGACGCGCCGCGTCCATCCCCGTGGATCACGATTCCGGGGATGTCATAGAGCCGGCCAAGCAAGTCTGCTGCTTCTTCCACCTTTCCTTCCAAAATCTTCCGGCGAATCTGGCTGGATGAAATTTTTTTTCCGTCTATGTTGATGGGCGCGACGACGTGTACCTGGAAACCAAGAGCCGCCCCCAGTTGCTCCAACTTTTGAATATTCCCGGCGCGATTCCGTCCCAAGGCAAAATCGGAACCAGCCCAGAGCTGGCGCATTCCGAGGTGTTTCACAAGCTGAGTGATGAAGTCTTCTGCCGTCTGGTCAGCCAGTGCTCGGGTAAAAGGCAGGGTGATAACTTGATTAATGCCCATTTCTTTCATCAATGCCGCTTTTTCTTGCGGGCTGGTGAGGTAGAAGGGAGTGTCCAATCCTCGCAGGATGACAGCGGGGTGGGGGTAAAAGGTAATGACAACCGCCTGAATGCCGTTTTGATGAGCTTCGGCGGCCATAGGTTGTAAAATTGTGCGATGTCCACAATGAACGCCGTCATACATCCCTATGGTGACCCAAGATGCCTGTAGAGAAACCTGTTCCAGAGCTGTGAAGGGTTGCATTATTAGTTCAGGAGAAGAATACTTTTGTCGGTTGCCACTCATTCGATTTTGGATCAAGAGTTAACAGTGCTACAAGTTCTCCCTGTTCGCTGATACCACGTGCCTGATTGGGGCTGTCAGGAGTGGCTGTTACGCGGTTTCCGTGGCGAACTGCTTCCACTTCTTCATGGGTTAACTCGACAGCAGGCCAATCAGAAAGTGCTTCCGCTGCTGGGATCAGGTATTGGTACCACGTGCCTGTTTCGAACGCTTCGCGTAATTTTGGCAAGGGAACTGCATCGCGCAAGGTGAACTGGCCGCTTTTAGTGCGGCGAAGACCTATCAGGTGCGCGCCGCAACCCAGTTTTTCACCCAGGGCATGTGCCAGCGAACGTACATATGTGCCGGAGGAACAATAAATATCAATCACGGCCTCTGGCGGCGCCCATTCCAATAATTCCAGACTGTACACGTGGATGGTGCGAGGAGCTAGATCTACTTCCTCCCCTTTACGCGCCATCTCATAGGCTTTTTTCCCTTTAACTTTGACTGCTGAATAGGGGGGTGGGGTTTGCTCGATGATACCGACAAATTGCCGTAAAGTCTCTTCAAATTCAGTTTCAGTGATTTCAACAGGGGAAGTGCTTATGATGCGACCTTCCGCGTCATAGGTATCGGTGCTTGACCCCAACTGGATGATCGCCTGGTAGCGTTTATCAGAAGCCGAAACATATTCCGATAGTCGGACGGCGGGGCCGAGCAAGATGACAAGGACGCCCGAGGCGCGTGGATCTAATGTGCCCGTATGCCCAGCCCGGCGGATATTTGTGCCGCGCCGGACAATTTGTACAACATCATGCGATGTCAAACCGGTCGGCTTATCAATGACCAATACTCCGGAAATTGCGTTTTTCTTTAAATCCATTTCATTCATCTCACTCATTTTAATTTCCCCTGCGCACCTTACGCGATGACATCTTTACCGCATACACGTTCATTCCCTATTTTTATTGTTTTTTTTCCACGGCATCCCAACTGGCTTGCAGAACCTGGTCTTGAACATCTTTCAAGCTACCCGTAATATCTGCTCCTGAAGCGGCTGGATGTCCTCCACCCCCAAATTTTAATGCAATTTTGGAAACATCGTAACCTGGCTGGGACCGCCAACTTACCTTGATGTGATTGTTTTTTTGTTCGACAAACAAAACGGCAATATCTGCACCTTCGATGCTGGAAAGGATATGGTTCAAGTCTGCATCGTCATTGCCAGGGTACGAAGCCCTGTCTCGATCTTCACGGGTTAAGGTCGTCCAGATTAACCGCCCTCTTTTTTGGAGATTGGTCAATGCCGGCCCCCAATACCGGACCGCGTTATAGGTGCGCTGGATGAGCCCTTGATAGTAAAGTTCCGGTAGATTTGCCCCATGCTCCATCAGGTTTGCGGCAATTCGCAGAGCTTTTGGGGTCATATTAGAGGTGCGAAAACCAAGTGTGTCGGTAACCACGCCGGTGAGCAGCGCTTCGGCCACTGGCTGGGATATAGGCAACCCCCACTGCGGAAGAAATTCCGCCAAAATAGCACAAGTAGCTACGGCGTTTGCATCAACGAAATTGACCTTTCCAAAATTTAGATTGGTGATGTGGTGATCAATGTTGAGATCAACCGTCCGGTCTCCCAATATATCACCTGCGCGGGAGAGGTCGGCGCAATCCACTGTTATTGTCAGATTGAATTCTCCTGTTGCCCGGCGGATGATTTGGTCGCTGCCAGAAAGATGGCGAAAGTTCGCGGGGACGCCATCTGAAAGTGCCATGGCGACATCTTTTCCGACAGATTGCAGCGCAAGGCCCATGCCGAGGAGCGAGCCGATGGCATCTCCGTCAGGACGAATATGCGAAACAACCAGAATGTGACGTGCCTCGCGTATAAGTTCGCGGATTTTTAAAGTTTTTGCTCTACTCATTTTTTGGTTTATTTTTAGATGTATCTTGCCGCAATGAAGCAAGAATCTGTTCAATATGATCTGCGCGCTCCGGTGTGCTGTCCCAGTGAAAACGGAGGCGTGGAAAAGATCGTAGTTCCACACGATGGGCCAGCTCGGTGCGCAGGAATCCGCTGGCATGTTCCAAGCCTTGTAATACTTCCGACGAACGGGATTGACCCTCCACTGCGGATACGTAAACATCCGCAAAAGCCAATTCCCGGTCTATTTTTACATCGGTGATGAAAATACCATTCAGGCGCGGATCACCAACTTGGTTGATCAACATTACTGACAACTCCTGTTGAAGCCTGTCAGCAATGCGCTGAATTCGCAATTTGGAGGGCATGAATTTCTCCTGAAATAATAGACCACTAATCCTTATGAGGTAGCCAATTCCATGATATAGCACTCAACTGTGTCTCCGATCTGGAAATCCGGCGATCCTTTAAAGGCCATTCCGCATTCAAAACCGGTGCGCACTTCACGCACATCTTCTTTTTCATGCTTTAAGGAAGACAATTCCCCCTTATAGAATTCTTTGTCGTCCCGTAGAATGCGTACTTTTGCATTCCTGCGGAATTCGCCATGGGTCACCTTGCACCCAGCAATTGTACCAATCTTGGAGATATGGAAGGAGGCTAGGATGAGAGCCTTACCGATAACCACTTCTTTATAAACGGGTTCGAGCATCCCCTTGAGCGCTTTTTCAATATCTTCAATAAGACGGTAAATGATGTTGTAGAGACGGATCGAAATGCCTTCTGCTTCCGCCAGTCGCCGGGCGGCCGAATCCGCTTGAACATTGAACCCGACCACAATGCCATGCGACGCGGCAGCCAACATGACATCACTTTCGCTGATGTTTCCAGTTTCGGCGTGGAGGATTCTGATTTTTATTTCAGTTTGCTCAAGGTCATTGAGAGAGTTGATGATTGGTTCCAGAGAACCTTGAACATCAGCTTTGATTACCAGGCAAAGCTCACGGGTTTCGCCGGCCTTGAAACGGTTGAAGAGGTCTTCCAACGTGGCACTGGGCACGGCAACCTGTTTTTGCTGTTCTTTTTGTTTATACGCTTCAACGGCTTGGCGAGCTTCTCGATCGAGTTCATAAACCTGGAAGGGGTCGCCTGCGCTCGGGCATTCATTCAACCCCATCACAAGGACGGGAGTGGAGGGGCCGGCTTTACGTAATTTCTTGCCTTTGAAATCTTCCATCGCTCGGATGCGCCCATAGGCGCTGCCCGCGACGACAATATTGCCCGTTTCGAGGGTTCCATTTTGAACAAGGAGTGTTGCCAGAACGCCTTTTGCCCGGTCTATTTGGGATTCGATGATTGTTCCAATCACCTTGCCGTTTGGGTTTGCCTCAATCTTCATACTATCGGTAACTAGAAGGATGGCTTCCATTAGATCTTCGAGGCCGGTTTTTTGTTTCGCGGATACAGGTACTACCAGGGTGTCGCCATCCCACTCATCAGGGACAAGCCCGTTCTCTGCAAGTTGTCTTTTAACAAAATCGGGATTGGCGTCTGGGCGATCCATTTTGTTAAGAGCGACAATGATAGGAACCCGGGCAGCGCGGGCGTGCGCAATTGCTTCTCGAGTCTGTGGCATAACGCCATCATTAGCAGCAACAACCAGAATTACAATATCTGCACCTTGCGCGCCGCGGGCACGCATCGCTGTAAAAGCAGCGTGGCCTGGGGTGTCGAGAAATGTAATGTTCCGGCCTTTGTGTTCGATCTGGTAAGCGCCAATATGCTGAGTGATTCCCCCTGCTTCTCCGGCGGCGACGGTGGTATGTCGAATTGCATCCAGCAGAGAGGTTTTTCCATGATCCACATGCCCTAAAATCGTTACAACTGGCGGGCGGTTGATGAGGTTTTTGGGATCTTCACTTTGGATAGTCTTTCGCCAGAGTGGGACTTCCCCGGTTTCCACCTCCTCCGTTTCAATCTCGGCGGTTTCCAGGCTTGCATCGAACCCAAGTTCGCTCGCAACAACCGCGGCAGTGTCAAAATCAACTGATTGGTTGATACTTGCCATTACGCCGTTCGACATTAATATTTTAATTACTTGGATGGGGCTGGTGTCAACAACTTTTGCCAGATCACGGACGGTAATAATGCTGGGAAGCTGAAGGGCTTTTTGTCCATTCTCGCTCATATCGCACTCCTCTTATTTGCACCCACAGGCGCAACAAACTCTTAATCTTTTTTCCAACTTGACTTGCGCCAAAGGAGGGTATACAGGTTTGTGCAACGAGCGAATTTAAATCAATCGTTCATTATTGACAATCCCTGATGTCCATGGCAAGTCTATTGTCATTCATCACTGCCGGCCGCTTGTAAAGATGATGGATCGCTGGGCAGCGTACCCATGAACGTGAGCAAGGCCTCACGGTCATTTGCCGACAGATTTACCTTCAACGCATGCTCCAGCGCGCCCTGGAGGGCGTGTTCCCAGCAGTTTTTTCGATCGTGCAGGTAGGCTCCCCGCCCAGCCACTTTTCCGGTTGGATCTATACGAATGCCCTCAGGCGTCCTTACAACTCGGATCAATGTTCTCTTGGAAAGAACTTCCCGGCAGCCGACGCAAGTTCGCTGTGGGACGCGCTTAACTCTTTTTCCTGTTTGCGTTTTCACACTTTTCCACTAAAAAGTCCAATCATCAGGCCACCCGGCACCGCGTTTGTGTTTTTTGTGTACGATGGTCATGTCGCGGTCCGGATCATATTCAACTTCCACATGTTTACGCTTCTTTTTCTTCTTCTTGGATTTTGAAAGCTCGGTTTCATCCATCTCTTCTCCCGATTCCCCATCGGCAGTTTCAGTGATGACGCCGGTGTTCAAGGTAAAGAGTTTGTCAAAGGTAACTCCCTCTTCCTCCTCGTCTTCTTCTTCAACTTCCTCTGTTACTTCCTGAATCAATGGAATTTCAACTTCTTCCTCCACAGCTTCGGCGGGGAGGGTCTCCATCTCACTGGCAACAAGTGTTTCTACTTCGGTCTCCGGTGTATCAACAGGAGCGACTGCTTCAAGGTGTTCAGCTTCCTGAGCTTCCAGAAGAACTTCGGCGCTTTCGGCGGGTTGGGCAAGGGCTTCTTCGCTCAGACGGTCAATTAAGAGGTTGATTTCTGTCATGGCGCGGGGACCAACGCCTTGCAGCCGCAGGATTTCATCCGGCTGAATTTTCATTTGTAACGTTAGTTCTCCAGTCGTGGAGAAACCTGCCTCTTGCAGGATATACGCGATATGCTCTGCCAGTCCGCTGTCGAGGATAGATTGTTCGAATGCATATGCGGGAATGCTGGCGCGAAGAGAGGTAATGAGTGCTTCTTCCGCTTTTGTTTCTTCGGCGCTCTTAGGTTTGACGGCCAAACGACGCTCGATGCGGTCTACAAATTTGCCAATTTCATCGTACTCTTCCGGGTTAAGTGGACGGCCTTCGGTTTTGCGGGCGAGCATGTCCTGGATTTTATTGATCTGTTCGGCAGAAACCTGTACCAGTTCCAGAAGCTGTTCGTCCTCTTGAATTTTGTGCAGAGAATCTCCGGCAGATTCTGTAAGGCTTTTAATATCAATGCGCCAGCCGGTCAATTTCGCGGCCAGGCGGGCATTTTGACCATCGCGTCCAATTGCCAGGCTGAGCTGGTCTTCGGGAACCACAACAGTTGCAGTTTTACCCGAGCCCGGTTTGTCATTGAGATAAACTCCAACGACACGCGCGGGGCTGATTGCCTTGGCAATGAAAAGGGAAGCATCGGGGTTCCATTCGATCACATCAATCTTTTCATCATGAAGTTCACGGACGATGGCTTGAATGCGCACGCCGCGAATACCGACACATGCGCCGACGGGATCAATGCCGCTTTGAGCAGCTGATACAGCCACTTTCGCGCGCTCACCCGGCTCACGGGCAATGGAACGAATCTCTACAATGCCATGGTAGATTTCTGGAACTTCATTTTCCAACAGTCTGCGCAAAAAATCGCGGTGGGTGCGGGATAAAATAATTTGGGGGCCTCGAGGCGAGTCTTTAACTTCGGCGATTAATGCCCTGACACGGTCATGGATGTGAAAGCGTTCGCCAGGAATCATATCTTTTCTGGCCATGGAACCTTCGGCGCGCATTTCAAGCCCAACAGTCAACCCTTGTGCGTTGACGGCTTGGACGATGCCGCTGACGATCTCGCCCAGTTGTTTTTCATACATCAGGAGCTGCGCCTGACGTTCGGCGTCGCGGATGCGCTGCTGAATCACCTGACGGGCGGTCTGTGCTGCCACACGCCCAAAGTCGCGAGGTGTACTCTCAACCAGCAGCATGTTTCCAATTTCGGTATTCGGATCGTAAGTTTTTGCTTCGTGGAAGGATACTTCTGTCCGCTCATCTTGCACGGTCTCAACCACTTCTTTTTCAGCATAAATGGTAACCTGACCGGTTTCCGGATTTACTCTTGCTTCCACTTCTTGTGCGGTGGAGGCATTCACGGAACGCCTATAGGCGGATACCATTGCCGATTCGAGCGCTTTGAGAATAATCTCTTTTGGTAATTGTTTTTCTTCTAGTACTTCATTAAAGGCCAGGGCAAATTCGTTCTTCATCCTTCACTTTCTCCGAGCGGGGCGACCCTTATAAGCAGAAAAGTGGGGGAGGCCCACTTTTCATTGCGTTCGAGAATGGATCATAACTAACTACGGCTATATTTTAACATACTTGCGGCCAAGGCGCAAGGGCAATTTTTGCTTGTTTAATTTTTTAAAACCCCCTCAGTATTTTGCCGGGTGACGACTTCGCCACTGTCTTTTAAGTAGGGCGAGACCGCATAGCATCCCGCCCCAGCACCAGTTGGCTTTTATATCTTTTCACCGCAGTAAGGACAGTGGCTCCAGGTTGTCTCAACGGGCTTGCCACATTGTGGACAAACGCTGTGAGGTGCGGCGGGCGGGGCGGGTTTCTTCAACCCGTTGTAGATGGCTGTTCCGCCGGCGGCTGCTAATGCTACCAACAATAACATTAGCAGCCCTCTGCCTAACATTAAACCACCGCCGAATAACCCGCGCGGCCCCATTCCGGGAAAGCCTGCAAAGCGGCCGTGCATCGGCATCCAATAGCGACCCATGCCGCCAAACAGAAAGGCGGCTGCAAAAAACACCACCAGCATTCCTGCTATAACGATCACCAGCCATTTCCACGTTTTCATGATTACTCCTTTTCTCCGCCTGCACAAGAAAACCGGCAAGGCGGCTTTTTTGTTGATCTTACATGGCTATCGTATCACCGCGAAATATAATTTTTATTAAGAGAATATATAAATCTGATATAGGAGTAGTTTTAGGGAAGATGAGGAAAAGATGGCAGCTCCGGTTAAATAATCTAATAATTCGAGAGTTACCCGTGCTCCCGGATGATTAGAGGTTAATAAGAAGGAATTATGAGCTAAATATCGAGATTGCGGACGTCCCGGGCATGAGTCTGAATGAAGCGAGTGCGCGGCGGGACGGCTTCGCCCATCAACATATCAAACGTACGATCAACCACAGCGGCGTCTTCAATTGTAACAAGCAGAAGAGTGCGATTCTCGGGATTCATGGTTGTTTCCCAAAGCTGCGAGGGATTCATCTCGCCCAAGCCTTTATAGCGTTGCAAGTTAATCTTGTCGGCAGAGGTGCCAATCTCTTTGACGACTTTCTCTTTCTCTTGCTCGGTGTAGGCATAGCGCACCTGGTTTTTATAAGCGATACGATAGAGCGGGGGCTGGGCGATGAACATATGGCCTTGCTCGATAAGCTGCGGCATATAACGGAAAAAGAACGTCAGGAGCAGGGTGCGAATGTGACTGCCATCCACATCGGCATCAGTCATGATGATGATACGCCCATACCGCAGGTTGGAAAGATCAAATGTTTCGCCGATGCTTGTGCCAATAGCCGAGATCAGAGCCTTGACCTCATTATTAGAGAGGATTTTATCCAGGCGTGCTCTTTCGGTATTGAGGATCTGACCTCGCAGAGGCAGAATTGCTTGAAAATGGCGGTCTCGGCCCTGTTTGGCGGAGCCGCCTGCGCTATCGCCCTCAACAATATAGAGTTCGGTCTTTGAAGGATCTCGCTCAGAGCAGTCAGCCAGTTTGCCGGGAAGGGTGAGGCTTTCCAGAGCAGATTTGCGGATGACAAGGTCGCGAGCTTTGCGCGCGGCGTCGCGAGCGCGGGCGGATGTGAGACACTTCTGAATAATGGCTTTGGCGGCGGAGGGGTTTTCTTCTAAAAAGTTGAAAAACTTTTCTCCTACTACCTGCTGAACGTAGGTCTGTACCTCGGCGTTCATCAATTTAACTTTTGTCTGGCTTTCAAATTGTGGGTCAGGGTGCTTGATACTGACAATCGCGGTGAGCCCCTCACGCGTATCATCGCCGGTGAAATTTGCATCTGTGTCTTTGAGCAGGTTACTGCGTCTGGCGTAGTCGTTTATAACGCGGGTGATAGCAGAGCGCAGTCCGGTGAGATGGGTGCCGCCGTCAATCGTATTAATCGTGTTGGCAAAGGAGTAAACGGATTCTGCATAGGCATCGGTAAACTGTATAGCCGCCTCAATGCCCACCCGATCCACCTCTTTTTCCGTGTAAACTACTGGATGTAGCACGCCGCGGTTGCGGTTAAGATAGCGCACAAATGAGGTAATGCCGCCGTCAAAATAAAAAGTAGCTTCCTTATGGGAGCGCTGGTCAGTCAGGCGAATCTGCGTCTTTTTGGTGACAAACGCCATTTCTCGAAAGCGCTGGGAGAGATTTTCAAAGCGATAGTCAATTTCGTCTTTAAAAATCTCACGATCAAACAAAAAGGTTGTTTTATTTCCTGAAACTTCAGGCGGGCATTTACCGATTACTTTGACTGGTTCGACCGGTATACCACGTTCATAGCGCTGGAAGAATACTTGACTGTTGCGTCGGACTTCCACTTCACACCATTCGGAGAGAGCGTTGACTGCCGAAACACCGACACCATGCAGCCCGCCGGAGACCTTATAGCCGCCTGTACCGAATTTACCGCCGGCATGCAATGTGGTCATGACAACTTCGAGAGCCGATTTTTGTTTTACGGGATGCATGTCGGTAGGAATGCCTCGGCCATTGTCTTCCACGGTTACGCTGCTATCAGGATGTATGGTGATTTCGATCCGGTTACAAGCGCCAGCCAGTGCTTCGTCAATTGAATTATCTACGACCTCATAGACTAAATGGTGGAGCGCTTTGATATCCGTACCGCCGACATACATGCCGGGGCGGCGGCGTACAGCTTCCAACCCTTCCAGAACTTGAATATCGAGCGCGGTGTATGCACCTTGATTCCCTGATTGTTGTGCCACAGACCCTCCAGAATCAGACATTCAGGGGCTGAGCAGGCAGCGACCTGAGGTTTTCTTGCAACCATTGATGGATATTACGATAAAAGATAAAACTACTCGCCAGAAGTGCAGTGCTGGTAAAGCCATGACCGACAATTCCGATCAGCATCATCCACGAGGTCTCAGGTGGGATTGTCCAGATCATATTCAATCCCTGAGCGAGAAGAAGGAGCAGCAAAAAAAACATCGTGGTAGCCGGAAGCGAAAAGCGCACTACCCGTGCGCTGGCGAGGATTGCTGAGAGTGCTTTTTGATGATAATAAAAAATACCATGCGGGGAAAAAACTAACGGTAGAAGCAGCCAGATATATATCAGAAAAATAAGCAAGAGAACCCCTTGTGCCAGCAATAAATTAATGAGCGTCATCACCGAGAGCAGAATGCTGGAGGGAATCGCCAACAGAACTAGAAATAGAAAGATAACGAGTGTTAGCAGAAGGACCTGAATGGTTTGGCTTCCCAAGGCTTTTAACGAGGTTGAAAACTCTTCCTGACTGCAACAGCGCGCAACCTGATTGAAATACAAGCTGCCAAGCATTAACCCTGCGAGAACAAAGGCTGCCCACATGGCAAGAAACTGCGTGAAGGAAGCCACTTCTGTTGCGGAGGGGGCGCCGATTGGATTTTTAGAAGGACTGATCATGCTCATCAAGCTAAAAATACCCACAGGGTAGCTGTGCAGCAACGTAAACAGGTTAAAACGTTCTAAAATCGCCATCCACATCTCGCGGCTGGCTTGAACTACCCGTAGCATTTCCGGCGTAGTGCCTGTGGTAAAGGAACTAAAAAAATCTTCGGTGATGGGAAGAAACAGGTTCCTGGCCCTTATATGAGGGCCAAACCAGAGAAAACAGTCCAACATCACAGGGAAAATAATTAAATAGATATTATTTGTTACTGTATTGAAACCAGTAGCAAAGGCATCCCTTAATCCGGGGGGTGATGACGGAGTTTTTTTTACTTGATTTCCCATTTTGTGATGGAATTGTACCACAACCGCCCGCGCTTGCGGTTATGCCTGTAGGCTCTTCTCAAACAGATATTCGATATCGAATGAGAAACTTGGTTCAAACTTGGCATCCAATGACAGGAAGGTTAAAATAAATGGTATGCAAGAACACCAACACCTTCCCGATGCGAACCGGTTAAGTGTCATCACCTCTATGATTTTACTGGTCTATGCCCTCGGCTTGTTTATTCGCATCCCTTTTGAAGATGTAAGCCTTCAGCTACCGGGCATTTTATTGGTCATCCCCCTTCGTTTTGGAGCGCTTCTCTCTGTGCTTTCCGGGGCGTTGGCGGCGGTGGGCTCGAATTGGCTGCTGCACGACCACCCCGAAAAGGGCACCCAAGCCGTCTGGCTGCACGGGTTATTGCCGGCGTTGACAGCGGTTTCGATTGGTTTCCCGCTCAATTCAATTTCCGCGGGGTCAGAGTGGTGGGCGGTCTTTGCGTTGGGCAGTGTTCTGCTGGTAATTGTTTTCGCGGCTGAATATATTGTGATTGACCTTTCGGATGCAAAACATGCACTGGCGGCTATGATTTTGACCGCCATCTCTTTTGCACTATTGCTGGTTATCGCGATTACCTTTAGAGCGGTTGGCGCCCGACTTTATCTTTTGCTACCTGGTATCGTTCTAACCACCATCCTCGTCAGCGTACGTACGCTCTATCTCAGGCTGGGTGGGCGCTGGTGTATTGCCTGGTCTATTGGCATTGCTCTTACTACTGGACAAATTGCACTTGGGTTGCATTATTTGCCTGTGCGGCCATTAACTTTCGGGTTGCTCGTGTTGGGGCCGGCGTACGCGCTCACGATGGCGGCTGGTGCGTTGGAAGAGGAAAATTCTTGGCGCACCTTGTGGATTGAGCCAACGCTAATGTTGGCATTTATTTGGGGTCTCGCTTTTTTTCTGGGGGGGTAGAAAGTGGTTGAATCTTTGCGTCTTTCCCATAAAATGCGTGCAGAGATTGAGAAGTACTTACAAGAGCATCTCCCGGAAGAGGCCTGCGGGCTTTTGGGAGGCGAGAACGGGATGGTAAAGGAAATGCTGCCAGTACGCAACGAACTGCGGAGTGCTGTAAGCTTCCGCATGGATCCAGCCGAACAGATTGCGGCCATGTTGTATTTAGAGGAGCAATCTTTGGAAATCGTTGGAATATTTCATTCTCACCCACGCGGGCCTGCGTTCCCCTCAGAAACTGACCTGAAGGAACATGCTTACCCGGAGAGCGTGGCAGTGATTTGCTCATTAGCTGATGGCACCTGGGAAATAAGAGCATTTGATATTCAAGAAGGCAGGATGCAGGAAATTGCATTAATATTTCATTAAGGCGGCAACTCCACCTTCTGAATTGGGTTATCATTATCACATAGCGGAGGTTTTTCTATGTTATTTGCTGAAGGGTTGTCCGTCTTTATCCTTGCCTACCTGGCTGGATCTATTCCATTTGGCTATTTGGTGGTGAGGTTATTTAATGGACGCGATGTTCGAGAAGTGGAAAGTGGCCGGACAGGCGGGACAAATGCCTTTCGCGCCGCAGGGCTTGGGGCGGGCATACTGACCGCTGTACTGGACGTACTTAAGGGGGTGGCTTCGGGGTGGCTTGTGGCTTGGCTTGCTCCTGGTAATATCTGGTACCAGGTGGCAGCGGCTGTTCTGGTTGTCATCGGGCATAATTATTCCATCTTCTTGCCTGAACGCGACGTGAGCACTGGAAGGATTCGGTTGCGGGGCGGAGCAGGCGGCGCTCCAGCTTTAGGGGGCTCAATAGCCCTCTGGCCCTCAAGCGGCTTGATTATCCTTCCGCTGGCAATTTTTGTATTTCTTTTTATCGGCTACGCTTCTGTTACCACAATCAGTATTACCGTTATTTCCACCGCATACTTTTTATACCTGACTTTGGCCGGTTTGTCTCCGTGGGCTTATGTGATTTATGGCGTTCTCGCTACCGTGCTGGTGATTTGGGCGTTGCGACCGAATCTTGACCGGTTACGCCGGGGCAAGGAACGAGTTGTTGGTTTGCGCGCGTATTGGATGAAAAAAGCTGCTGAGAAACTGGGCCGGTAATCAGTATCAAAAAACATCAAAGAGAGGAAGTTTTTTTATTCTTCCTCTCTTTCTTGTGCAATTTCTGCTTCTTCTTTTAATACCTGGCGGTAGAGGTACCGGACATTGCGACGATGAAGTTCTTCTGCCAGACCACCCAAGTAAACACGACTTTTCCCGCAAGATTCAATATCAATAAGGGCAAGCGCTTCTTGTGGGTTTTTCTTTTTTGCGGCGGATTTAACTGCCTTGCGAAGAGCGCCCAGGTAGGAAACATTCTCCTTCACCGCCTCATCAATCTCCCCCCGCAAAATAACATCTCCATGTCCTTGTACAATATTTTCCAACCCCATCTTCCCTATTTGTTTGGTCACAGTATTGAGGACTTCTAAATCGCCATCCACGAAATATGGCAGCGGCAGAAAGGCGTCCCCTGCAAACAAGATGCGATCTTCCTCAATAAGAACAGATATCCCATCGGAACTGTGGCCGGGGGTGGGGAAGAGGATAAGGTTTTTTTTGCCTACGCGGATGGATATCTCTCCTTGATCAAAGACAAGATGAGGCGGGACGATTTTTATTTGTTTAAATATAGGATTCTGTTTACGGGCTGTTTCCAGTGCACTTGAGCCGCGCTCTAAAATTTCCTGGCGGCAGCGTGCATGAGAGAGGATCGTTGCACCTGGAAAAAAACAGTTTCCCCAAGCGTGATCGGCATGATGATGCGTATTAATAATATAACGTACCGGAATGTTGAGAGAATTTTCAATGAACGAACGCATTTCCAGTGTTTCTTCTGGCAGGGCGAGAGTATCAATAACCACCGCCCATTGGGGACCGGTTATGACGCCAGCAGTCACTTGGGCATAAATTTCGCTTTGGAACCAGTAGACGTTTTCGGAGACGCGTTCACGCTGCATTTCTGACTCTCCAGAGATAAGTGGATTTCTTTCTTAAAAAAATTCTCAAGACAGTAGAATAGCATAAAAAGGGATAAAAGTCAAAAAATGCTCTCTTTGTGGTAAAATTTCCCCACCTTATTTTTAATTTCGCCAATGGAGGAAAGGAATGAAACGTACGACTATTTTGCTGTTCACTATATTGATTCTGGCCAGTATCTTGTTGGCAGCGTGCAAACCTGCGGCGCCCACCGCAGCGAAATACACGGTTGCAACCGATGCGACCTGGCCGCCCTTTGAAACTGTCAACGAGAGCACTAAAGAAGTTGAGGGTTTGGATATTGACATAATGAAAGCCATTGCTGCGAAAGCCGGCATTGAGCTGGAATTCGTCAATATTCCTTTCGACTCTCTCCTGACGGGACTTTCACAGTGTCAATACGATTTGGCGATCTCCTCGATTACAATAACTGAGGAACGCAAACAAAGCATGGCTTTTTCCGATCCTTATTTTGAGGCCGGGCAGATTGTTGTAGTTGCCAAAGATAATGCTGACATCCAGGGGAAAGCCGATCTGAAAGGCAAAAAAATCGGTGCGCAGTTGGGGACAACCGGTGAGATTGAAGGCAAGGCAATCAGCGCTGAATATGTTGCGTACGATACGATTGATTTAGCTTTTCTGGATGTGATAAGCGGACAGCTTGATGCAGTGATCTCCGACAACCCGCTGGCGCTTGGTTTTGTTGGCCAATACCCTGATAAACTTAAGGCAGTGGGCGAAGTCTTCACTGATGAAAATTACGGTATTGCAGTGTGCAATAAGAAACCAGACCTTGTTAAGAAAATCAATGAAGGGCTTGCTGCCATCAAGAGTGATGGTGAGCTCGATAAAATTACTGAAAAATGGCTCGGCAGCAAGTAAAAATACTGCCGCCATGCCGACTAAAAAACTCTCCTGGCAGCCCAGGAGAGTTTTTTATCTTTAGAAACGCAAAGAAAGACAGCTAAGTCCGCCATCCATCTTCTCAAATTCAGAGACCTCCAGGGGCAAAGTGTTATAGCCCAGCGCCTCTAATTGTGATTGGAATTTTGGAAATCCTTTGGCAATGAGCACCCGGCCATTGATTAAGATGCAGTTAGCAGCATAGTTTTCTTGCGGATCTACGGAGATAGTCCGGTAATCTTTGAACATCGGGTGGTCCCTGAGGCGCTCAACCAAAATAAGAGTGTGGTTCCCCAGATAAGCGATACCGGTTTTAAGATGAAGAATTCCTGGAATGTTGCGAATATCAACCATGCTGGAGGTGTAGCCCTCTTGAGCGAGGAATTCCGAGAGTTGTCGGGCGCCTTCTTCGTTCGTGCGGTTGGAAATGCCAATGAAGAAATGGTTGTCTGCTTTACAGATATCTCCGCCCTCAAGCGTGCCTGGGGAAGTGATCTCGTAAAATTTGGAATAAAAGCGCCCGAGTTCACGCCGCATAGACACAACTTCTCCGGCTCGGCTTGCCGCACCGGGGCGGGTAATGATTGCAGCGGTGGGAAGTAGAATGGCTGGGTCCTCCACGAAGGTGGAATCGGGGTAGTTTAGGTCGGGTCCAAGAGTGGCAAGCTTAAGTCCACAGTCTTGCAGGGCGCGGCAATAAGCGGCATGTTGTTCAAGGGCGAGAAGCTCATCCGGGCTACCCAGATTGGCTGTGGTGAGCCCTTGAGAAAAGTTTTTGCCCGGCTGACGAACAATAGCATTTTTGAAGTTCATCGGATTTGTTTACTCCTGTGCAGGTTATAAAACCTTGCTCAAAAAGAGCTTGGTACGTTCATGCTCTGGATTGCTGAAAAGAATATGCGGCTTCGCTTCCTCGATAATATAGCCTTCATCCATTAAGATGGCGCGGTCGGCAGCCGCCTTGGCAAAACCCATTTCATGAGATACAACGACCATGGTCATGCCCTCTTTTGCCAGATTTAACATGACATCCAGCACTTCCTGGATCATTTCTGGATCCAGCGCGCTGGTGGGTTCGTCAAAGAGCATAATTTTTGGGTTCATGGCGAGGGCTCGAGCAATGGCGACTCGTTGTTGCTGTCCACCAGAAAGCTGCCATGGGTATGCATCTGCTTTATCCGGGATGCCTACTTTGGCTAATAACTCGTAGGCTTGTTTGCTGGCCTCTTTTTTGGGACGTTTTCTCACCACCTGCTGCGCCAAAGTGAGATTTTCCACCACTCTTAGGTGGGGAAACAGGTTAAACTGTTGAAAAACCATTCCCACCTCGGTGCGGACGAGATTAATATTTTCAGCACTGTTGAGAGGAATGCCATCAACGATAATTAAACCGCTGTCGTATTCTTCCAACCGGTTGATACAGCGCAGCAACGTGGATTTACCTGATCCGGAGGGGCCAATAATTACGACAACTTCTCCTCGCAGGATATCCAAGCTGACACCTCGCAGAGCCTCTACGGTATCAAAACTTTTAGTGACATTTTCGATATGGATGATTGGTTCTTCCATGATTTATTTCTCCAGCCGGCTTCTGAGCTCGATCCAATGAACGATACGCGCGGCGATCAGCGTCATGACGAGATAAAGCAGTGCTATCATCACCCAGGTTTCAATAGGAATAAAGTTGGCAGCCATGAATTCGCGCCCACGGCGGGTCATGTCGGCGACGGCGACAACGCTGATCAGCGAGGAGTCTTTTAGTAAGGAAATAAACTCATTGCCAACCGGCGGTAAAATTACGCGCACAGCTTGTGGAAGAATGACATGGCGCATGGCTTGAAAATAAGTCATCCCCAGACTGCGAGCCGCCTCCATTTGTCCTTTGGAAATACTCTGAATTCCAGCGCGATAGACTTCACTCATATAAGCGGAGTAGCAGAACGCGAGGCCAATAATTGCCATGGCAACCGGGTTGGCAAGATAATTCTGGAAAGCACTAATTTTGAGCACCTGGCCGATACTTTTGATAATCGTTGGGAAGGCAAAATACCAGAATAAAAGTTGAACAAGCAGGGGAATCCCCCGAATGATCTCAACATATGTGGTTGCAATTCCTCGAATTAACTTGCTTTTTGTCAATCGCATTAACGCGATGAACAGACCTGCTGCCAGCATTAGAAGAAAAGAGACCACCGTGACAAAAAAAGTTACCCAGATACCGTCCTGCACAAAGACAAAAATGCGGTTGAATGGGTCTGGTTTAAAGGTGATCAAAACAATGATTGCAATAATCACAGTAAATACCAACAGCCAACCACGGTCGAAGCTCATGCTCGGCCGGGCAGCCGTCTCTATTCTTTGAGGAGAGAAGCCGCCGTCTATATTTTCCATCTTACCTTTCCGTGGGGTTGAAATTTGTCCAATTATAAAGCATTAATGAACGATTTAACCCGTAAAAGTTAAAGCCCTGTGAAATTGCCGTGACCGGGTTTGTGTAGCGGCATGCAGGGCTGGCCTTATCTTCTTAGTGATTAAATTATTCCATGGGATTCAAAAAAAGCCCTCTGCTGATCAGTAAAGCAGGATAAGATGCTATTTTCGCAAGTAACCGGAAATACTCGCTGCCAAGATGCTTGTGGGGACGTAATGCCTCAATAGAAAATATTACTTTAGAGTAATCGTTACCTCAAATAAAAATGTTACTAAACAATCTTCCATAACAAAGCCACCTTAGTATCAATGCTGGTTCTCAATTCCACTGGGTTCAA